>CAZPUV010000215.1:0-5007 GCA_964589805.1 uncultured bacterium
GGCGCAACACGGAGCGCGCGCGGGCCGAGCTGCGCCGCGTCGGCTTCGACACGGTGGCGCTCACGGACGTGAGCGGAACCTTCGGGTTCGTGGAATTTCACCGCGCGGCCCGGGAAGTCGGCGTCAAGCCGGTCTACGGGACCCTTCTGTTCGTCGACTGGAGCAACCCGCCTTCCGCGGGAGATCCCGCCCAGTCGCTCATCATGCTCGCTCTGGATCGCTCCGGCCTGCGCCACGTGTGCGCCGCCGCCACCATCTCGGCCATGCGTCGCGAGCGGGGCGAGGGGCTCTTCGTGGAGGATCTCGACGGCCTCACCGACGGGGTCCTGGCCATCGCGGGTCTCGACCTCCACCACGCCGAGGCCGATGTCCGGCACGTCCTGCATCCCTTGCGTGAGTTCTTCAGAGACCGGTTGTTCGTGGAGTGCCGGGATGGCCTCAACGAAGCGGACGTGGCTTCGCAAACGGCACTGCTCCGAGATGCACGTGCAGCCGGGGTCGGACCGGTGCTCGTACAGGATGTGCGGTTTGTCGGTCCGGCGCGGCCCCAGCTCGCCGATCTGGTGCCCGGTGCCGAGGACGCCTCGTACGAGCATCGCGTCTTCAGCGACCCGCGCGCGGGCGGGGCGGGCGCTCACCACGGCATGCGTACGGCGGCGGACATGTCCGCCGCATACGAAGCAATGCCGGAAGCACACGCCAACGCCGCCCTGGTGGCTTCACTCGTGCAGCCGGACCTGTTCGATGCGGTCGAAGAGACAATGGAACCATCGCCCGCGACGGACATGTTCAACGCGGCGAACGAACTCCGTGCCACCCTGCGCGCCCGCGTGCGTGCGGCGCGAGAGAGACGCAGCCCGACGGGAGCGGCGGACTCGATCACGCTCGAGGATGTCGTGGAAAAGGAGTTGAGCCGCATCGAACGAACCGGAATCGAGGACCGGTTTCTTCAGTATGAGGAGATCACGCGCCGGCTCCGCGAATCAGGCGTCGAGATCGGTCCGGCCACCGGCCTGTCGGTTCAGTCCCGGTGCGCGTGGCTCCTCGGTATCACGGCGTTCGATCCATACAGTGTGGACGATCGCTTCGACCCGGAGTTCGAGACGCGTGTCGGTGAAACGCGCGTACTCGACCTGCAGATCGCGCCCGAGCAGCGTGCCCGCGTGCTGGCGACCCTCAACAACGCCTACGACGATGCGAGCATCGGCTACGTGCCCTCCGTGGAGCACGTCACGGCGTCGCGGGCCATGCGCATCGCGGCGCGCCGGTTGGAGATACCGCAGGATGAATTCGACGAGGGGATCCGGATCGCTGGCCGGCATCCTGGCATGTCACTGCGGGAACTCTCCGAGGACAGCCGGTCCCTGGGCATGCTCTACCGGCGCAGCGCGGCGTTCCGGGACCTCGTGGCGCACGCCGCGTCGATCGAGGGGCTTCCGTTCGGCTTCTCCCGCACCAAACGCACGATCGTCGTGTCGCCCCGGTCGCTGCGCGGGATGTTCGCCTATACGGTGAATCCGGAGACGGGCGATCACTTCATCCAGTCCCCGCGGGACTCGTTCCCGATCGGCGACATCCGGCGGATCGACGTCGACGCTTTGCACATCCTGGCCTGGGTCGGGGCGGGCGACGGGGTGTGGGACGCGACAGATCCGGCGCCCTACCGGCTGGTTGCTTCCGGCGACCTCGACGGTGTTCACCTGCTGGAGGGGAGACCGGGGAGCCTCGCTCCCGAATTCGGCATCGCCACGTTCGATGATCTGGTCCATTTCGTCGCCCTGCTGCGTCACCGCGCCACCGGGACGACCTTCGCCGAACGGTTGCGTGCGTTCCGGGGAGAACCGGCCGCCGTGGCTGCCGCGGATCTCGTCGGGGACATCGTCGCCCGAAGCAACGGCTGGGTGCTGTTTCGGGACCAGGTGCGCGACATCCTCGCGCGTCTGACCGGGCTCGAGCTGCAGCCGGCCTCCGACCTCGTTTCACGATTCCGCGACTACTCGCCGGGAAGTCTGGCGGCGCTGCGGCGTGAGTTCCTGCGACTCACGGTGGAGATGTCGGTGCCGCTCGACGATGCCACCGCGTGGTTCGCCCGCTTCCTGCGTCTCGCGTCACACGCCCAGGAACGCCAGCAGGTCCTGGCGGAATGCCTCCTGATCCACCGCTGCCTCGCCTTCAAGATGACAGACCGCACACTGTTCTTCGCGCGCCTCCTCGACCACACGGCGAGCGCGGAGAAACGACGGCGCTACCATGAGCTGCTGGAAGCGGAGGGCGCGTGGTTGCCGCCGGACGTCAACCGCAGCGGGCGCCGGCACCGTGTGGAGGGTGGCCGGATTCGCCCGCCGCTCTGGGATGTCAGCGGAGTCAGCCGGGAAGCGGCCGACGGGATCGTCCGAATGCGCGGCGACCACCGCTACGCGAGTATCGAGGAATTCCGCGGCGCCGTGGACGGTGCCGGCGTGAACCCGGATGTCGTGGACGCCCTGGTCCGGGCCGGGGCGTTCGAGTCGGTGGTTGAGAAGGTGACGAAGAAGGAGAGGCGACGGCGCCGGAAGCCGGCGGTCGCCGGCGCGCCCGAGCAATTGCGGATGGACCTCGCGCGCTCCGCCGCGGAGGAACGTCAGGAATCTCACGCGGCCCCGGTGGATGGACCGCCGCCGCGAAACGAGCGGCGCGAACTCGGGCCCCGACGGATGGCGACGACGGCGGAGTTCCACCCGAGCGAGATCGGGTCGCGCGTGGAACTGGCCGGACAGGTCCGGGGTTTCCACAGATTCCGGACGGATGCGGGGAAGAGCATGGGCTATTTCGAGCTCTTTGACGACCACGGGACGGTGCGTGTATTCATGCCCGCCGGGGTGGGTGCCGACCTCGACGAGGCGCTGGAGAACGGGGTTCGGGCCGTCGTGCGCGGCCAGGTTCGGATGCGGGACGGCAGGAAGGTGTGCGACGCGCTGGAAGTCGTCGTCGGTGTGCCGCAAACGCGCAATATGGTAGAATAGAGGCACGCGAGCAGCCGTCCGTTCGGCTGCGCAAGGCATTCATGGCCGCATTCGAACTCACCAATCGCGCCCGCCGGTACCAGCGCTACCTCGGGATGGCCCTCGGACGGCCACTCACCGGGCCGCTGCACGTCAGCCTCGAGATCACCCATCATTGCAACCTGCGCTGCAGCTTCTGCGAGACCCACGGGATCCTCCAGGCGCTTCCGATCACGTCGCGGCGCGAATACGTGGGCGGCCGTTCGAAGATGGAACTTGCCACCGTCCGAAAACTCGCGGGGGAACTCGCCGCGGTCGGCACCGATTTCGTGGAACTTTCCGGCAAGGGCGACCCGATCGCGCACCCGCAGCTCGCGGAGGTGGTCGCGTCGCTGGCAGCCGCGGGACTCAAGACCGGCCTTGTGACCAACGCCACGCTGGCCAAACCGAATCTTGCGCCGACCCTGGTGGAGCACGGGCTCGACCGACTCAACGTGTCGTTGAACGCGGGTACGCGCGAGGTGTACCTGCGATCGAACCACAAGGATCTCTTCGACAAGGCGACCGGTTTCCTCCGGGACGTGGTTCGGTTGCGCCGGGAATCGGGTCGCGCGCATCCGTGGATTCGCGTCTCGCACGTCGTCACGCGCGAGAACGTGGACGACATGGACAGCATGGTGGCGATCTGCGGGGACCTGGGCGTGGACGAGGTGGACTTCTACGTGATGGGCGAACTCCCGGAAACGACCCATCTCAATCTGACCCCGCAGGAGATCGCCGGGATCAGAGACGGTGTTCGGGCGTGGGGGACCGCGCTGGACCGCGCGGGCGTCGCGCACCGGCTGCCGGTGTTCGTCCGCGATCTGGAGAACCGGGCGGTGCGAAGCGCGCCCCAGGACAACCCTCTGCAGAAGCGGGTGCCCTGTTACATCGGCTGGAGCTTCTGTGTCATCGGTCCCGACGGTGCGGTGGATCCATGCTGCTACTGTGAGAGCACGAACCTCGGCAACGTCAATGATGCGTCGTTCGGGGAGATCTGGTTCGGCGCGCAGTATCGGGAGTTCCGGCGCGCCAGTCTGGAGATGCCGAAAAACCAGCGCTGGATCTGCAAGGAGTGCTTCTCGACGTGCAACCGCGCGATCGAGAACGTGGGACTCTACAACCGCCTGCACCCGCTTGGCCGCGTCTCGCTCGCGGCTGATTGACCCGTCTGCGCGTCTTTGCGGAGCTACCCGGGAATCCCGTACACGACGGCGTTGATGTTCATGCCGGCGCCGACCGACGCAAACACGATGTTCTGCTTCGGCTGCAGGCGCTGGTTCTCCAGCTTCTCCTTCAGGATGAGGTCGAGCAGGGTGGGCAGCGTGGCCACGGAGCTGTTGCCCAGCCACGAGATCGTCATCGGCATCACGAACGAGGGCGGGTTGCCCCCGAAGAGCTTGTAGAGACGCTGGAGGATGGCTTCGTCCATCTTGGCATTCGCCTGGTGGAGGAGAACCTTCGAGACTTCACCGAGCGAAAGCCCGGCCTTCGTGATGCAGTCCTTGACCACGCGCGGGACGTAGCGCAGCGCGTACTCGTAGAGTTTGTGCCCCTGCATCTTGAGGAAGAGGTCGCTCCCGTCATACGCGGGATCGTAGGAGGACCCCATGTGCAGCAGATGGGCGTGCTCGAAGGTGTCGGATCGGGTGGCGTGCGCGATGATACCTACCGGAGAGGTTGCCGTCACGCCCTCGAGTACGCACGCACCGGCACCGTCGGCGTAGATCATGCTGTCTCTGTCGTGCGGGTCGATCACCCGCGAGAGGGTTTCCGCGCCGATCACCAGCGCGCGCCGCGCGTCGCCGGACCGGATGTAATAGTCAGCCTGGATGACGGCCTGCAGCCAGCCCGCGCAGCCGAAGGGGAGGTCGTAGGCGACGGCTTTCGGGTTCTTGATGCCCAGCCGGTGTTTGACGCGCGCCGCGAGGGTCGGAACGAAGTCGGACCGGCGGTTCCCTTCGGCGACGTCGCCGAAGTTGTGGGC
>CAZPUV010000216.1:0-5000 GCA_964589805.1 uncultured bacterium
CGAAGGCCCTGATGGGAACCCTCGAGACCAACCTCAAGCGCTTCGAGTCCGAGCACGGCGAGATCAAGCTCGTGCCCGGTGATCCCACCCGCGGTCCGATCGGCTTCCAGACGCCGGCGCCCTCGAAACAGGATTAGGCAGGATCGCTGGCAGGCTGTAGAACAATACGTTACAGACTTCTTGTCTTCCAGCGGCGGTGCGGCCAGAAGTACTCGTCCGGGTGGGCCCGGATGTGTCGGGCGAGCGCGTCGGCGTGGTGTCGCGTGAGGTGGGCGACGGCCTCGTCTTCGGGGAGGTCCGGTGGATACTCGGGCGGGTTGATCACGGCGCGGTGCCGCTTTCCCTCCCGGTAGATGAACCCGGTGACGATCGGACAACGGCGCCGGATGGCGAACAGAGCCGGCCCGCGCACGGTCGACGCCGGCCGCCCCAGGAAGTCCACCATGATCCCCTGCCGCCGGGCGTCCTGGTCTGCCAGCAGGGCGACGATATGGTTCTGCGAGAGCGCCTGCAGCACCTTGCGCAGCGCGACCGCGCGCGAGATGATCCCGATGCCCTGCGCCCTGCGCAGGTCGTTCATCACGTCGTCCACGCGGCTGTTCGCCTGCTCCCCCACGAGGAAGTCCATCTTGAAACCGCGCGCTGCGATCGTGGCGCCGAGCAGTTCCCAGTTGCCGTGGTGACCGGTGACGAACACCGCGCCGTGCCCCTCGTCCCGCACACGCTCCAGATGTTCCAGACCCGAGACCGAGACCAGGTCGATCACCTGCGCCCGGGTGAGCCGGGCGAACGCGCAGAACTCGAGCATGGCCCGGCCGAGGTTGCGGTAGGAGCGGCGCGCGATGCGGACGGCATCGGCGCGGGGAACCCCGAGCGCCTTCTCGATGTTCTCGACACTGACACCGCGCCGAACGCGGAATCCATCGAACGCCAGTGAACCCGCGCAGGCGCCCAGGCGCTGCGCCGCCGCGATCGGGAGCGAACCGGCTGCGCCCAGCGCGCCGCGCACGGCCGTGTATTCGACGGCGTGTCTGAATCCTCTGACGGTCACCTTCAAGCCTCCGGCGTCCTCACGAAGCGCCCTGTTCCGTCGCGTACGACGTGGCCATCGATCTCCAGCCGCGACAGGATCTCCTGCACGCGGCCCGCGTCGAGACCCATCGCGACGGCGATCTCGTCCGCCGACGCGCTCGCGGCCAGGAGCCCCAGCGCGCGCACATGCTCATCATCGGCGACGGCCGCGTGCGCATCGATCTTTGGCCCTTGCGCCGGCGACGAGGCCGCGTCGCGCAGCGCCCGGACATTAGTGAGCACGTCGACCGCGTCTTCGACCAGGAACGCCCCGTCGCGCAGCAGGCGGTTGGGCCCGGCGCTGCGGAAGTCCCCGGGAAAGCCCGGAACCGCCCCGACATCGCGCCCCTGTTCGAGCGCCCATCGCGCCGTGATGAGGGCACCGCTCTTCAATCCGCCTTCGACCACCACGACCGCTTCGCACAGACCGCTGATGATGCGGTTGCGCCTGGGAAACACGTGGGCCGCGCCGCGCGTGCCGCACATCTGCTCGGAGAGCACGCAGCCCCGTTGCGCGATCATATCCATCAGAGCGGCGTTCTCCGGTGGATACGCGACATCGATTCCGGTGCCGAGAACCGCGACGGTCGTGCCTTCGTCATCGAGCGCCCCGCGATGCGCGGCGGTATCGATTCCGCGCGCGAGCCCGCTGACCACCGAAATCCCCGACGCGCACACGGCGCGCGCAAGCCGTCGCGCGAACGCCGCACCCGCCGCGCTCGGCGCCCGCGTGCCGACGATCGCGAGCGACGGCGCATCGAGAATGCCGGTCATCCCGCGCGCGAACAGGAGCGGGGGCGCCAGCGGGGCGTCTCGCAGCCGCCGCGGGTAGTCCCCGTCCCACACCGTGATTCCCACCGCGCCGGCACGCCGGCACTGCTCGATCTGCGCGTCGACCCGCGCCCAGTCCGTGGCACCCACCCGTTTCCCGAGGACGTCCGACACCAGCGTGCCCGCGGCCGCGAGATCCGCCGCGACCTCGTCCGCGCCCACCGCGCACAGCGCCGGCCAGTCACCCGCCGTCACTCCCTCCGTGCACAGGACGGCCAGAGCCGCCCGCAACGCTTCCATCCACCCCACCTCCCACCGGCAACCGGCTACCCGCCGAGCCGTTTCCAGATCTCCCTCACCAGGTCATCGATGCCCTCGCGCGACACCGCCGAAATCGGCACCGTGCACTCGTGCAGCCGCAGCAGCGCCGGGTCCACGCCCGCCACCCCACCGGGCAGCGCGTCGCACTTGGTGAGCGCCAGAACACTCCGTTTCTCGAGCAGCACCGGGTCGTAGTGCATCAGTTCGCTGCGCAGCATCTGGTAGCTCGCGGGCGGGTCCGGGTGCAGCACGTCCACCATGAGCAGCAGCACCCGGCAGCGCTCGACATGGCGCAGGAATTCCTTGCCCATCCCGCGTCCCTGGTGCGCACCTTCGATGAGCCCGGGGATGTCCACCATGACCAGTGCGCCGTGGTCCCCCACGCGCACGATCCCCAGTACGGGCGTCGTCGTGGTGAAGGGGTAGTCGGCGATCTTCGGGTGCGCCGCGCTCACGGTGCTGATGAGCGTCGACTTCCCCGCGTTCGGCTCGCCGACGAGTCCCACGTCCGCGATCAGTTTGAGCGTGATCTCGAGCCGTCTCGACTCGCCGTCCCCGCCGTAGGTGAACTGCCGGGGGGTCCGGTTGCGCGGGCTCTTGTAATGTTCGTTCCCGAAACCAGGCCGCCCGCCCTTCGCCACCACCACGCGGTCTCCGTCCGCGAGCAGCTCGCCGAGCACTTCGCCGCTGTCCGCGTCGCGCACCTGTGTTCCCGGCGGCACGACGATGACCACATCCGCCCCGTCCTTTCCCGTCTGGCTCTTCCCCTTGCCGTGCCCACCCCGCTCCGCGCGATGGTGCCGCTGGTAGTGGAGATCGATCAGCGTGGAGACGCCGCCGGACGCCGCCACGACCACACTGCCGCCGCGGCCGCCGTTGCCGCCGTTGGGTCCCCCCTGGGGAGCGAACTTCTCGCGGCGGAAGGACACGCAGCCGTCGCCGCCGTCTCCGGCCGTCACCTCGACTATGACATGATCGATGAACACGTGCGGGAACTCTCCGCGGCGCCGCGCGCCGCCGGTCTCCGGTAATCCGGGATCCTGCTTCGAAGAACGATCGGGAGGACTGCCTCGCGGGAGGGCTGTTGACGTTACCAGAAACCGGCCACCCCGGTCAACGGGCGCTTCGCCGCCCCCGCGCCGGACGGCGCCGGCGGAACGCGGCCAGCACCGGCGGAGGCACGAGCGCCGACACATCGCCCCCGAGGGCGAACACCTCGCGCACCAGCGAGCTGTGCAGGTATATATACTGCTCACTCGGCATCAGAAACACCGTCTCGAACCGCGCGTTGAGCTTGCGGTTCATGAGGGCCAGCATCAACTCGTACTCGAAGTCAGACACCGCCCGCAGCCCGCGAATCACCACGTCGACCTTCTGCGTCTCGAACTCCTCGGCGAGCAGGCCCTCGAAATTCGTCACCCGCACGTTCGTCAGGCCCCCGATACACGCGCGCACCAGGCGCGTTCGTTCGGCCATGCTGAAGAAGGCTCCCTTGCGCTTCGCCTCGGCAACGGCGATCACGAGCTCATCGAACAACCCGCTCGCGCGATGGATCAGGTCGACGTGGCCGTTGGTGACGGGATCGAACGTGCCTGGGTAGAGCGCCCTCGCCATCGGATACCTCCTCGAGTGGTTACGCGGCCGCAACCGGAACGAACGTGGTGAGCACGGTGTCGCCGAAACGCCGCTCGCGTTCCACCCTCAGCCCCGCCGGCGGCGCGAGCATCATCCGGAAACGGTGTTCGACGACCAGGCACCGGAGCGCCCCGAACTCGGACGCACAGAAACGGCCGAGGAGCCCGTCGTTCACGTCCAGCTCGTAGGGCGGGTCCGCGAATACGACGTGTGAATCCGCGAGCGGACAGGGCCGCGCGTCCAGAAGCGTCCCGACGGACCCCGCATGGATCGTGTAGCGGCCGGGAACGATCTCGAATGCCTCCACGTTCTCGCGCAGCATGCCGAGCGCCGTCGCGTCCCGCTCGACGAAATGGACCCGCGCCGCCCCCCGGCTCAAGGCCTCCAGTCCAACCGCACCGGCGCCCGCAAACAGGTCGGCAAACACGACGCCATCCATGCGCTCGCCCAGCGACGAGAACAGCGACAGGCGGGTGCGCTGCATCGACGGCCGTATGGCCGCGTCGTCCGGGTAGCGAAGCTCGCGCCCGCGGAATTCCCCGCCGGCGACCCTGATCCTCTGTCCTCGTCGCGGCATGGCCTCTCGGCGCGATACTACCCGCGCGCGCGCGCCGGCGTCCACTTCTAAGGTCGCCCCCGGAAACGCGCGAGCCCCGGAGCCGTGGCTCCGGGGCTCGTTCCCGCGCGTGAGACGTGGGGTCCCGGTCCTAGAGGTTCCGCCAGGCCAGTGTCACCATCGGCATGAACTGCCCGAGGTACTGGCTGATCGCGTCCTGACTGTAGAGGACGGCGGCGTTGCCCGCGTTGAAGTTGAAGTCCGACTTGCCCTTCACGATCACGGATCCTTCGATCCACGGCGTTCCGGTGATCTTGCAGTCACCCTCCACGTAGACCAGCCCCCAGAACTTGAATCCGCCGTTGACCGTGAGGTCACCCTTGCAGTAGAGCAGGCCGTGCCCGACGACGTTGGAGTTGATCTTCTCGCTACCGGTGAAGTAGGTGACGCCGTCGAGCGGATTCGTCGGGCTCGTGTTGTCCGCGTTGGCCAGGATCGCGTTGACCTCGCCCACCGTCAGGCCGAGCACTTCCGGAAGCGTGTACCACGGGTTCGTGCCGGCGGTGTTGGTGGCGCTCGGCGAGCCCTCGATCGCCGAGGACCCCTTCTTGTTCACCACGTCTCCGGTCGTCGTCACACCGGCGAG
>CAZPUV010000217.1:0-4965 GCA_964589805.1 uncultured bacterium
AGGCGGGGCGTTCCAACACCGAAAGCGACGCGCCGCTCACGCCGCCCACGGGCGGCACCCACGCCCCGAACGCGAGCCCGCCTCCGGCTAACGAAACACAGACCGCGAGCCCCGACGGTGACCTCGAGCATCGCATCGTGCTCCGCTTTGGCGTCAGCCCGGCGTTCATGTCCAAGCTGGATCGCATCCGCGCGATCGCATGGCACCGGCTCCCCGCCAACGCAACCCTGGAACACGTGTTCGAACTCGTGCTGGATGACATGCTCAAGAGGAACGATCCTGTGCTCCGTCGCGAGCAACGCTCGCGACGCGAGCTTCTACGGACCGACAGGTCCGCCGGGTCCGATGCACACGCGCCGGTTCCGCCTCGCCGTCCCGACGATTCACCGAAGCCACGCCAGATTCCTGTGCGCGTGCGCGACGAGGTGTTCGCGCGCGACCACGGTCGGTGCACCTACGTCGGCCCCGACGGCCGACGTTGCGATGCGACCGCCGGACTGCAGATCGACCACGTCGTTCCGGTCGCGCGCGGGGGATTCGGCGACCTCGGCAATCTCCGGCTGCTGTGCGCGCAGCACAATCGGCTTCTGGCGGAGCGTATTCTTGGGAGACAGGAGTGACGTACGTTGCGGCAGAGCCGCAACGCAGAAGGGCCCGGCTCGCTTGCGCGAACCGGGCCTTTCGCATCGGCAGACCAGAGGAAGTCTACGCGTCGTAATACAGGAAGAACTCGTACGGGTGCGGGCGGAGCGACATCGGCCCCACCTCGCGCTCGCGCTTGTAGTCGATCCACGTGCGCACGACCTCTTCGGTGAACACGTCTCCCTTGAGCAGGAAGTCATGGTCGGCCTCGAGGGCGTCGAGCGCCTCCGGGAGCGAGCCCGGCGACTTGGGAACCTTCGCCAGCTCTTCCGCCGGCAGGTCGTAGATGTTCTTGTCGAGCGGCTCACCCGGATGGATCTTGTTCTGGATTCCGTCGAGACCCGCCATCACCATGGCGGCGAATCCCAGGTACGGGTTGCACGTGGGATCCGGGCAGCGGAACTCCACGCGCTTCGCCTTGGGCGACTGCGAATACATCGGGATGCGCACCGAGGCGCTCCGGTTGCGCTGCGAGTACGCCAGGTTCACCGGCGCCTCGTAGCCCGGCACCAGCCGCTTGTAGCTGTTGGTGGTCGGGTTGGTGAACGCGCACAGCGCCCGCGCGTGCTTGAGAAGCCCGCCGATATAATGAAGGGCCATGTCGCTCAGGCCCGCGTACTTGTTGCCGGCGAAGAGCGGCGTGTCCCCTTTCCACAGGCTCTGGTGGCAGTGCATGCCCGAGCCGTTGTCGCCGTAGATCGGCTTCGGCATGAACGTCACCGTCTTGCCGTGACGCCGCGCCACATTGCGAATCACGTACTTGTAGACCATGAGGCGGTCCGCCATGGTGACCAGCGTGCCGAACTTGAGGTCGATCTCGGACTGGCCGGCGGTTGCGACCTCGTGGTGCTGTGCTTCCACCTCGATGCCGAGGTTCATGATCTCGATCATCATCTCGGAGCGGAGGTCGTGCAGCGAGTCTGCGGGCGGCACCGGGAAGTAGCCTTCCTTGAAGCGCGGCTTGTAGCCCAGGTTCGGGCGCTCGTCGCGCCCCGAGTTCCACGATCCCTCGCTCGAGTCCAGATAGAAGAACGACTGGTGCGGCTGCGACTCGAAGCGCACGTCGTCGAAGATGAAGAACTCGGCCTCGGGGCCGAAGTAGATGTCGGTCGCGATGCCGGTGCTCTTGACGTACGCCTCGGCCTTTATCGCGATGGCGCGCGGGTCGCGCGCGTAGCGTTCCTTGGTGATCGGATCGAAGATGTTGCACGTGAGCGAGAGCGTGGGCTCCTTCATGAATGGATCCATGAAGGCCGTGTCCGAATCCGGGATCACGATCATGTCGCTCTCGTTGATGCTCTTCCATCCGCGGATGCTGGATCCGTCGAAACCGAAGCCTTCTTCGAACGACGCTTCACTCAACGAGGCAATGGGCAGGCTGAAATGCTGCCATGTGCCGGGGAAATCGATGAACTTGAGGTCGAGCACGCGCGCGCCCTTGTCGCGCGCGAACTTCAGGACCTCCTGGGGAGTTCGCTTCTCCATCACGCCACCCTCCTGAACATGGAAATCGAAAGAATCGCGCCAGAAAGCGCTGCCGAGACCACCCGACGGACGACTGAAAGAGGTACTTGTACGCCCCGCGGCATGGGGTGTCAACGCCCGATCCGGGGAACCGGAAAAATACGTGTGGATGGCCGACTCTAGCGGCGCGAGAGCCCCTCGAGGGCCGTGAGGGCGGGCCCGAGGGCGGCCAGGAGGTCCCCGGCGATGACCCCGCGCACCCCGCGGCTGCGGGCCGCCAGCTCGCCGGAACGGCCGTGGAGGAAACAGGCAACGCACGTGGCATCAACCATTTGTGCCGGCTGGAGGTCGGCCGAGGGTCCCGGCGCCTCGCGCCGGATCGTCCCCACGCACTGCGCGAGGAAGCCGCCGATGAGCCCGGTGAGGACGTCGCCGGTGCCGCCGGTGGCGAGGGCGCTCGTTCCGGAGCCGGCGATCCAGAGGTCTCCCTTCGGCCCCGCGACCAGCGAGGGCGCGCCTTTGAGGAGCAGCGTCACGCCGAGCTTCTGCGCGGTCGTCCTCGCGAACTTGATCCGCTCCAGCGATGTCACGGGGACACGCTCGCCGGTGAGCCGGTGCATCTCGCCGTCGTGCGGGGTGACCACGATCGGTGTCTTCGTCTTTCCGAAGTCGGAGCTGTTGCCCGCGAACGCGGTGAGGCCGTCGGCGTCGATCACGACCGGTTTTCTGCACGCGATGACAAGATCGCGCACGAAGGCGTCGGTGTCGTCGTCGCGGCCGAGGCCGGGGCCGATCGCGATCGCGTCCGCGCGCTCGAGGTAGGGCTCGAGGGTTTCAAAGGCGTTTCGCGCGATCGTCCCCGCCGCAGTCTGCGGGAGTGCGACCGTGATCGCTTCGCGGAGCGTCACGTCGATCTCGCGGCGGATCCCTTCGGGTACCGCGAGGTACACCATGCCGCAGCCACTACGCAGTGCGGCTTCCGCCGTGAGGAGTGCCGCGCCGCGGTACGCCTCGCTCCCGGCCACGACCAGCAGCGTCCCGGCCTGGTACTTGTGGATGTCGGGGGCGCGTTCCGGCAGCCGGAGCGCCGCCTCGCCGTCGTCCAGGAGATAGAGCGGTTCGGAGTGCTTCTCGATGATGGCGTCGGGGAAGCCGATGTCGATGACGCCCAGCGAGCCCACGTGCGCGCGGCCCGGGTAGAAAAGGAGCCCCGTCTTGGGCGCACCGATCGTGAGCGTCTGCACCGCGCGCACCGCGACACCCGGTGTCTTCCCCGTGTTGCCATCGACGCCCGAGGGGATGTCGACACTCACCACCGGGACGCCACGCGCGCCGGTCTGGTTGATGAGCGCGATCATCTCCGCGGCGCGACCGTGCGGCGCGCCGGAGACGCCGGTGCCGAAGAGCGTGTCGATCACGATCGCGGCATCCGACACGTCTTCCATGGCCCGCTGCGAATAGTCGGGCCGGCCGGCATCGAACTCGCGGAGCTTCGGCGATTTCGTTTCTGCGAGGCGCTGGTGGTTCTTGGTCGTGTCGGGTGTCAGTTCGGCTGCGGGCTTCAAGAGATGGACCGAGCACGACCAGCCGGCTTCGAGCAGGTGACGCGCAACCACGAGCCCGTCGCCGCCGTTGTTGCCGGGGCCGACGAAGATCACGGCTTTTCGCGTCGCCGACGGATTGCCGGCGTTCGCGAAACCCGCGATGATCGCGCGCGCCACGCCGCGCCCGGCGCGTTCCATCAGTTCCAGGCCGGGACAGACGTGGGCGATGGTCTCTTCGTCGACCTTCTGCATCTGGGAAGCGGTGAGGACGCGCACGGGATCAGGGTACTACGACACGCACCGCTCTTGAAGCCCCATTGTCGTTCCAGGACACCCCTTGTGTTCAGCCACGGCGGGCGCGCCGGCCGGCGCGTTGACTTCCCGCGGCCGGTCTTGTTATGCTCGTTCCGGCCGCAAAGGCGAGGTGCTGTATGGGAAGCGCGTTGCCGCACTCGTATCATCCGGCCGCAGGCAAGCCAACCTCGCTTCCTCTCTCGCCGCTTCACCAGTCCCGTTCACCGTACAGATTCCGAAGCACGCCACGCCCCATGGATCGAGTGCGCGAGGCTACCCGTGCGCGGCACCGCGGTCCGACGACAAAGGTGGGGGACAACATCGTTCGAGAGTTGGAGTGCCGGCCATTCTGCAGGGCGCTCGATGACGAGGAGACAGTATGAACAAGATCTGCCAGAGTTGCGGTATGCCTTTGAAGAAAGACCCCGCGAACGGGGGAACGAATGCAGACGGAAGCAAGAGCACGGAGTTCTGCAGCTACTGCTACAAAGACGGTGCTTTCTGCTCTCCTGAACTCGACACTCCTCAGAAGATGCAGGAGTTCTGCATCGGGAAGCTGAAGGAGACGGGCATGCCTGGGTTCGTGGCGTGGACCTTCACCAGGGGCATTCCAAGACTGAGACGTTGGAAAGCACAGTAACTCCTCGAACCGGACGCGAGGTGGTGAAGATGTGCTCGTAGAGCACTGCGGCATCAGCCGGGAAGGCAGCAGAATGAAGAACGTCTATTCAGCGAGAAACGAAGCAGAGCTGGCAGTGCTTCGTTCGATTCTTGACGCTGAGGATATTCCACACTTCATCCACAATGAGGCGTTTGGATCAATCCTCGTGGGTCCGAGTATCGATAAGTACAACGCGAAGTCGATCATGGTCCTGGACGAACTGGCGGATCGAGCACGAGAGGTCATTTCGCAGTTTGAAGTTGATCATCGCGCGGGCGATCAGCAGCTGACGACGTTGCGCGATCGGATTCGAATGATCTTCGAATTTGGTCTGTTCTCCTGGTTCGTGCCCGGCCGATC
>CAZPUV010000218.1:0-4952 GCA_964589805.1 uncultured bacterium
CCGACCCGCCGCACCGGATCGTCGCGCTGGACTTCGAGGAATCGGAGCAGCCCGGCGACGAGGCCGGGGCGGAGGCGCCGCCCTACACGTGGGATACGGTCGCGGCACGCCTCGACGAAGAAGAACAGGCCGGATTCTCCGGTACGGTGCTCGTGGTGCGCGGCGACCAGGTCGTCCTGCACAAGGGCTACGGCTTCGCGGACCGCGAAGGCAACCGTCGCAACGGCACCGAGACCATCTTCTCGATTGGGTCGGTGCCGATCGACTTCACGAAGGCGGCGATCCTGAAGCTCGAGGAAACGGGGAAGCTCCGCACGTCCGATGCGATCACCACGTTCATCGCGGATGTTCCGGAAGACAAGCGCGGCATCACGGTCGAGCACCTGATGACGGGTGCTTCCGGCCTGCCCGACTTCCACCACATCGCCGGTGTCGACGCCGACCCGGATCTCTCGTGGATCGACCGCGAGACCGCCGTCCGTCGCATCCTCGGCCAGGATCTGCTGTTCGGCCCCGGCACGGGGGAAGCACACTCGCACTCCGCCTGGGTGCTGCTCGCGGCGATCGTGGAGATGGTGTCGGGCGAGTCGTACGGCGCGTTCCTGAAGAAGCACTTCTTCGGGCCGGCCGGCATGGTGCGCACCGGGCTCCACGAGGACCTTCAGGGCATCGCCGACGCGGAATTTGCGATCGGCTATGAGGGACAGTCCTACGGAAAGATAAACACGCCGAAGCACTGGGGGAAGACGAGCTGGCTCGTGATGGGGAGCGGTGGAATGGCATCGACGCCCGGCGACCTCCACCGGTGGCTCTCCGCCCTGCGCACCGGAAAGACGCTTTCGCCCGCGGCGGCCGCGAAGTACTGGTCGAACGGAGTGCTCGCCGGCGGCGACGACCGGGGGTTCTTCTGTCTCTACACCGAGGGCCCCGGGAGTCTGATGATTCTCTCGAGCAACGCGCATTCGGGTCGCGGTGACCTGGCGTCGATGGTGGGGCGTCGCCTCGTGCGGCTCGTTCTCTCCGACGCGCGCAGATGAACCGCGCCCGGCCGGGCGGCAACGATCAGAAGTAGCGGACTTCGAAAGTGCGCGGAAGTGTCGCCTCCGCGCTGAAGCGTGTGCGCAGCTCTTCTTCCACCCAGATGACGGTCGTGCCGTTCGCGTTCGGCTCGACGAGCACGGCGGCGAGATCCCCGCGAGCGCGAGCCGTCTCTCTCGCGGCGACGGGTCCCAGCACGAAGAGTGCGGTGGACCATGCGTCGGCCAGCGTCGCGCTCGTGGCGACGACGGTCACCGACGTGAGGCCCCGCGCGGACCAGCCGGTGCGCGGGTCGAGGATGTGGCCGTAGCGCGTTCCATCCCGGTCCACGAACTGCTCGTAGTCTCCGGACGTGGCGACCGCGTCGTCGTGCAGCACGATCTTCCCCAGCATGGGATGAACGCCCGACGGGTCCCGGATGCCGATGTTCCACCCCGGGTGTCCCGGCGCATCGCCCAGGCCGATCATGTTGCCGGACAGGTCGATGAGCGCGTTCTCCACGTTCTCCGCGCGCAGGATGTCCGCCACCTGGTCGACGCCGTAGCCCTTCGCGATCCCGCCGAGATCGATGCGAACGTCGTCACGGGCGAAGCGAATCGTCGCGGTGGCCGCGTCGAAGCGGACCATCTCGACACCGACGCCGCCGAGGACGCGGTCGATCTCCGCCTGCGACGGCACGCGCGGGCTCCCGCCCAGAAAACCCCACAGACGAACGAGCGGCTCGACGGTGATGTCGAAGGCGCCGTCGCTCTCGCGGGCAACGATGCACGCCATGTCGATCACGCGCGCGACGTCCGGGTGAACGCGCGTCTCCGTCCGTGCGGCGTCCCGGTTGAGGCGCGTCACCTCGCTGGTTGCGCTCCAGTTGCTCATCAGAGAGTCAACGCGGTGCAGCGCGCGCAGGCTCCGGTGGGCGATGCCGGCCACGGCCGTTGAATCGGATGCGACGATCGTGAGGGATGCCCACGTGCCCATCGTCTCCGCGTGGAACACGACCCGGCGTGGAGCATCCGCCGCGGGCGGGGAAGCGCGCGTGCACGCCGTGAACAGAACGAGTGCCGTCAAGAAGAGAAAACGCACGGCGCCACGTCTACTTGAGGAGCACCATCTTGCGCGTCTGCGTGAGGGTCGCGGTCGTGAGCCGGTAGAAGTACACGCCGGACGCCAGCCGGTTGCCGCGCGAGTCGGTTCCATCCCACGAGACGTCGTATGCGCCCTGCGCGCGCACGCCGTCGACGAGTGTCGCGACCCGGCGCCCGGCGACGTCGTACACGGCCAGGCGCACGCGCTCGGTCGCGGCCACGTCGAAGCGAATCGTCGTGGCGGGATTGAAGGGGTTGGGGACGTTGGGGTAGAGGACGGTCGCGAGCGGTCCCGGCGTGCCGCCGGCCGCGGTGGCGGGACTCGCGCACACCTCGTTCGAATAGCCGCTCCCGTATCCGCTCGCATCCACCGCGCTGACTCGGTAGTAGAGCGTATCGGTTATGTCGATGTTGAAGAACGTGTCCGGCGCGGCGACGAACCCCACGAAACTCGACGCGCCCGGCGTGAAGCCGGTGGTGGTTCCGTTGTAGACCGCGTACTGCGTCACGTCCGGTTCGGGACTCGAATCCCAGCGGAGCGTGATCAGCGTGGCGGGGGCGTTTCCACCGGGCAGGATCTTCACCGCCTCGAGGTTCTTCGGATACGCCGGCTGGTCCATCGTGAACGCGTGTGAGCCGTAGCGGCCCATGTCGCCCCGGGACCCGTCCGGATCGTTGTACGCCGGATCGGGCCGTCCGCGGTCGATGCACGGTGAATGGACGGCCAGGTGGTAGTCGCCGCTGGCGGTGTCCGCGAAGAGTGGACTCTCCGAAATGGATCCCGGCCCGGCGCCGCAACCGGTGTAATCCGCTGCGCTCGAGTTCCACACGTTGTTGTTGCCGAAGTACGACGGAGCCGCCCCGCTGCACGCGATCCCGACGCCGGACGAATTCACGACGATGTTGTTGAATACCGGTACCGTGCAGCTCGAGATGCTGAGCCCCGCCGCTCCACTCGCGGCCGCGTTCCGGTCGAAGGTGTTTCCGCTCACCGAGCCCGTGGCGACGTTCGAGATGCCCGCGCCACCGATGAGGCTCGATGCCGTGTTGCCCAGGAAGAGGTTGTGATCCACGCTCAGCGTCGTGCCGTCGGCCAGGAGCCCCGCGCCGAAATTCGCGCTGTTCCACTCGAACGAGCAGTTGCGCACCGTCGCCGCGGATCCGCCCGTGATCCACAGGCCGCCGCCGACGAGGGCGGTGTTGCGCGCGATCCGTGTGCCGGCGATGGTTCCCGGGGTCGACTTGAGCTCGATGGCCCCGCCGCCGTAGCCCGCGCTGTTGTACTTGAACGAGCCGCCGGTGATGGTGACGCCCGTTCCGTTCTCGGCGAATACTCCGCCACCGTTCTGGCCCCCGGTGTTCCGTTCGATCGTGCAGTTGGTGATGGTCACGGTGTTGCATCCTGCGAGATACACGCCGGAGCCCTCCGCCTGGGCACTTCCGGAAGCGATCGCCTGATTGCCCGTGATGGTCGTGTTGGTGATCGAGCCCGAACACTGGTCGAGGTAGAGCGCACCACCGCGCGTGGCGGCATTGTCGTGGATGTAACAGTTCGTGATCGTGACGGCGGATTGATACGCGTACACGGCGCCCCCGTAGCCGGTCGACGAGGATGGCTGCGGCGAACTGTTACGAATCTCGCAGTTGGCGAGCAGAACCGTGGCGTTGAGCACGCGAACCGCACCGGCGAACTGCGCGCTGAACGGGTAGATGTCGAAACGCCCGTCACCATTCTCGAGGACAAACCCGTCCAGCCCGCCGCCGGAGGCTGTTGTCACGAAGTCCACCATGCCGGCGAGGTTCAGCACCGTCTTGCCCGTCGCGAGGTTCCGCGCGGTGAACCCCGCATTCCACGCCCCCTGCAGGACCACGCCCTTGCTGATGACGATCTGGAAATCGGAGAACGTCATGGTTGGCACCAGCACGCTGTCGCCGCCGGCCGCGGCGCCGATGACGTCGGCGAGCGACGTACCCGCCGTGGCGGGGGTGATGTAGGGAAACTGGTTGCCGCCCGTCGGCGCGTAGTAATGGCGCCGGGTTGCGAGAATCTGAAAGCCCCCCGCGAGCGTGGCCGCCTGCCCGTCGCGGTTTCGAACCACGACGTCAACCGGCCCGATCGTTGCGCTGTTCAGAACCGAGGCCCACACCGTCAGCGTGGTCGGACTGACGAGCACCGTTTCATGCACGAACACGCCCGGGCCGAGATCCACTTTCACTCCGGCGACGAAGTTGGATCCGGTCACGGTGACGTTGACGTCCACGCCCTGCTGGCCCTCGCCGGGCGACGCGCCCGAAAGCGCCGGCGCGGCGAGCGGAGCCGGGGGTGCGGGCGCACAGGGAGTCAGCACGTCCCAGCCCACCATGCTCTTCGTGTACTGGCACAGGGAGTTCTCGTTGCTGCGCATCATGCACGCGCGGGAGTCCGGGTTGCACGTCTCGCAGTTCGCGTTCGGCGTGCCCTGGAGGTCGCACGACGAAGTGCAGCTCGAGCACCCGTCGGCGTACTCGTCGCACGCGCCGAAGATGTGCCCGGACTCGTGCGAGACGACCACGTCACGGGTCCAGCCGGTGGTGCGGAACAGGCTCCAGAAATAGGGGCCGTAGAGCCAGGCGAATGCGTACCCGCCGTCGGTGAACGCGGAGGGCGCCCCCGGCGGGTTGTACGCGATGAACGCCGAGTAGGCCCGGTTGGTCTGGTAGGTGGTGCGCTGCCAGGTGTTGAATGCACCGACCTTGCTGAAGTGACTTCCCGACGTGTAACCGAAGTTGGTCATCACGTTGCCCGCCCAGAACGATACGAAGTTCGCGGTGTGCAGGGAGGGCTCCACCCAC
>CAZPUV010000219.1:0-2045 GCA_964589805.1 uncultured bacterium
GCAGATATCACAGGAACGGTCCCTCACGCCCAGGGACAATCTCGCGGCCACAACCTAAGGAAAAAAGGCGTTGCGGGCGCCCTACGCAGATTGGTAAACTTCATGCGTCCCACCGGATTGAAGTTCCGGCCTCCCCCCGCAGGGCCGGTTGACGGGTCCCTTTTTCTGTAACTCGTTGGAGGACTGCAAGTTGAGTTTTCATATCCGCCGCCCGCTCGCCCCGATCGGACTGGCTGTCTTTGCCCTCTGCATCGGTTCTGCGAATGCCGGTGGCGCCGCGACCCTCCAGCGCCTCGCGGTTGCGCTCGACATCGGTCCCATGGCCGCGTCGGTAGTCGCGGGGTCGGGAGCGAGCACGATCATCGAGGAGATGATGCGCGCCGTGCCGACCCGGACGGTCCTGCCGGATGCGATCGAGTTGCGCGGGGCCACCACCGAGGTCCGGATCGGACTGGCGCACGAGGCCGACATGGACATCCAGGTCACCAACGAAAGCGGCGCGATCGTGTGCAGCGCCCGCGTGCACATGCCCGCCGGCTGGCAGAAGGTCGCCTTCAGCGGACGCGATCGCGACGGCCATCTCCTCCCCAACGGAGTCTACCTGTATCGCATCCTCGTCGAGGACGACATCCTCGTGACACGCGCGATCATCGACCGCTAGGCGCGAACAGGAGAATTCACAGAAGAGCCGGTCACCCTGTGGCCGGCTCTTCTGTTTCTGCGACGAACTTGCATTTTCTCCCCCGCTGGCATCATGCTGCGTGGATGCGCGATCGAAGCGGCATCATCGTGGTGGGCGCCGGCGCGGCCGGTCTGATGACGGCCATCCAGGCCGCCCGCGCGGGCGCTCGCGAGGTCCTGGTGCTCGACGGCGCGCGCAAACTGGGCGCGAAGATCCTGATCGCCGGCGGCGGCCGCTGCAACGTGACGCACGACGTCGTCGACGAGACGGCGTTCGCGGGCGCTTCGCGCAACGCCATCCGGAAGGTGCTGCGACGCTTCGGCGTCGACGAAACCGTGGCGTTCTTCGGCGAGATCGGCGTGGAGCTCAAGCGCGAGGAAACCGGGAAACTGTTCCCCGTGACCGACAGCGCGCGCACCGTACTGAACGCGCTGCTCGTCGAGGCACGCGCGCGCGGTGTGAGGATCGCCTTTCCGCGGCGGGTGCGCGCCATCGATCCCGAAGGGGACGGATTCGTCGTGTCCGGCGAATGGGGCACGGCGAGCGGCGAACGCGTCGTGGTCGCGACGGGCGGAAGGAGCATCCCCAAATCCGGTTCCGACGGCTACGGGTACGAACTCGTGCGCCGGTTGGGTCACTCCACAACACCCGTCGTCACCCCCGGGCTGGTTCCGCTTACGCTGCCCCGCGGCCATTTCCTGTGCGACCTCGCCGGAGTCACGATCGACGCGACCGTCGAGCTGCGCTCCGGAACGGGCAGGCGACTGGTCTCGTTCACCGACTCCACCCTGTTCACCCACTTCGGCGTCTCGGGGCCGTCGGTGCTCGACCTCAGCCGCTACTACCTGCACGCGATCGTCGACGACCCCGCGGCGGCAGTCTTCATGAATCTCCTCCCGGGAACCGGGCCCGCGGACCTCGAACGCGAGCTGCGAACGCCCGGGCCGCGGTCCGCGGCGGGGCTGCTGCGCGAGCGGCTGCCGGAACGCCTCGCACGCGCCCTGTGCGAGCACGCGGGTGTGGACGCGGCCACGCGCGGCGACCAGTTGCGCCGGGAAGAACGGCGCGCGCTCGCGGCGACGGTCTGCGACCTCCGACTCCCCGTCACCGGTTCACGCGGGTACAACTTCGCGGAGGTTACCGCCGGCGGCGTACCGCTCACCGAGATCCACCTGGACACCATGGCGTCGCGAATCCGTCCCGGGCTCCATCTGTGCGGCGAGATCTGCGACGTGGACGGGCGCATCGGCGGATACAACTTCCAATGGGCCTGGTCGAGCGGCTACGTCGCGGGTGTCTCCGTGTGAGCGGCCTGCGAACCGGCCGGGCGGACGCTGCCGCGAGGCACTACCATCGTGCCGAC
>CAZPUV010000219.1:2055-4945 GCA_964589805.1 uncultured bacterium
CGGACGGATCGGGGGGTTCAACTTCCAGTGGGCGTGGTCGAGCGGATTCGTGGCGGGAACCGGTGTGGCGCGCGCGGGCTGACGCGGGATTCTACCAGCCGTTCCGTTCGCGCAGCGACGTGATGTGCGCCACGTGGTGACGCCCGTGCCAGCCGTAGAGCAGTGTGACGACGTCGAGCGACAGGTCGCCGCTCTCCGGGTGGAGGAGCGTGCGGCGGAAGTCGGGCTCCTTCAGCGAGCGCAGGAAGTGGACCCAGCGGAGATGCAGCGACTCGAGCAGCGCGAGCGATGGCTCCACGGGCGATCGCTTCGCATCCTCGAGTTCCGCCCACAACCCCTCCTCGTACGTCTTCACGGTGGGGTGATCCTCGGTCACCGCGAGCTTCATGCGCGTGTAGGCGTTCATGTGGCTGTCCGGCAGATGATGGATCACCTGCCGCACGGTCCAGCCCCCGTCGCGGTAGGGAGTGTCGAGCTGTTTCTCGTCGAGTCCGCTCACCGCGGCGCGAACCTCCGCGGGGCAGCCTTCGATGGCGTCGACGGCCGCGCGGACCTGATCGAAGGAAACGGGCCGTGTCGGCTTGAAGCGCCCGATCGGATAGCGCAGTTGTTCCATGCGCGGAGCATACCACTCCCGGCCACCGCGCGGAAGGACCACACGCGACGCGCGATGTGATAAGGTGGCGCCCATGAGCACGCCCCGTCCCTCGGAACCCGTCCGCATGGTGTTCGCCCGCTCGGACGGGAGCATCATCGACCACTCCGACCTCCTCCTCGCCGGCGTGGGCGGCGGCGAACCCCGTCCCGTCCGCGAGGACGAACTGATCCCGCTCCCGCGGGGCAGCGATCTGTTCCTGCTGCCGATGCGCCATCCCGTCGGCATCGATCCGTCTAGCGGGGCCGCGGCGGAATGGACCGGGGCGGGCGAGAGCGTGTCGGCCGTGGCCGCGTTCCTCGCGCCGGCGTGGACCATGTTCCTGCACCCGGCCTACCGCGCGCTCCCCGGGGCGCCACCACTCCCGCTCTTCGCATATTCGGCGGTCGGCTTCGCGGACGGCCAGTTCTGGGCGACCGGCGCGCGCGTCGACGAGGACATCCGCCAGGATCCCTGGCGTTTCGACGCCCGGCGTCTCAAGCGGCAGGTCAGGGAGCGCCTCGCGGGGATGAAGGACAACCTCGTCGTCCAGCAGCTGGAGAAGTGCGCGATCGACTACGGCTGCCGCGCTGCACAGAACTATTTCATCGGCCGCCACGAGGCGCCGATCCCGACCAGCGTCGCCTGCAACTCGAAGTGCATCGGCTGCATCTCGCTCCAGTCCGACGGGGAGTTCAAGGCGAGCCACGACCGCATCCGCCGTGCGCCCACACCGGACGAGATCGCGGACATGGCGGTCGGACACATCGAGCGCGTGCCGCACGGCGTGGTGAGTTTCGGCCAGGGCTGCGAGGGCGAGCCGCTCCTCGGGCGCGAACTGCTGCCGGCGGCCGTGAACCGGATCCGCGCGCGCACGAAGGACGGGACCATCAACGTGAACACCAATGGTAGTCTCCCCGAGGTCGTGGACGCGATGTGCCGCGAAGGCCTCGACGCCATCCGCGTCTCGATGAACAGCGCACGCGAGTCCGTCTACGACGCGTACTACCGCCCCAGGAAGTATACGTTCTCGGACGTGCGTGAGACGCTGCGGGTGATGAAGCGACACGGCCGCTTCCGCTCCATCAATTATCTCGTCTTCCCCGGTCTCACCGACACCGACGACGAGTTCGACGCGATCTGCGCCTTCGTGGAGGAGACCGATCTCGATCTCATCCAGATGCGCAACCTCAACATCGATCCCGTGCTCTACCGCGACCGCCTTCCTGCCGGGACCATCCGCGAAGGATTCGGCATCGGCGAGTTCATGCCGCGCCTGCGCGCGCGTTTCCCGCATCTCCGCTTCGGGTATTTCAATCCTCCCAAGGAAGCCTACGCGCGCTGGCGATCAGAAGCCGGCCGCGACTGCTGACACGACAAAACCCGCGACCGTATCACGATCGTTGTGCTAGACTTTCTTGTGCTCGCCGGCGCCTCGCGCCCCTGACAACACCTGGCCGTGATTTCGGGGAGGATCCCGTGAAGAAGCTTCTCGCCGTCCTGCTATGCCTGCCACTGCTCGTCGCATCGAACGCCGGTGCGGCGTCACACCTCGACGGACTCACGCTCATCGTCGTGGACGCGCCCGACATCACGGCTCTCCACGCCGCCAGGAATCTCGTCGAATCGAAGGGCGGCCGCGTGGGCGTGATGGTGCCCCCGTCGGTCCTGATCGGATGGGTGGACCCGGCCGCGGCGGCCGGGCTGGCGGGCGCGCCCGGCATCCGGGAAATCCACTGGACGGAGGCGCCGCTCTCGTCGCACCTGCTCGCGGACGAACAGACCGAGTCGGCCGTGCGAAGCTTCAACGCCATCGTGAGCGGAGAGTATGAGCGCGCGCGGCGAGCGGAGATGGCGGAGGCGGGCGAGTCCCCGCAGACATCCGGGCAGCACCGGATCCCGGACGGCCTGACGCCTCCGGACATCGACGTTCCCGATGTCATCGCCAATCTCGACAACGCCGGCATCGATGCCGGGGTTCGCCGAAGCCTGGGGCTCACGTCGGAAACGTCCGTCCTGGGCAACAGCGACGCGATGACCGGCACCGTGGCCGTGACGATCTTCATGGTGGAGAGCGACGGTACCGGCACGGATCCCAACGCCTACACGTGGACCCTCGAAGACATGCAGAAATACGCGAACTCGGCGGTCGTGGGTCTCCTGTGGTGGGCGCAGCGCGCGGGCGGGCACCGCGACTGCTGGGTGACGTTCCTCCTCAACTATCATTCGGCGTTCGACCCACGCTGCCAGCAGTGG
>CAZPUV010000220.1:0-4942 GCA_964589805.1 uncultured bacterium
CCGGCTGCGCGTCCGCGCCACGAGTTCGCTCATGACGCGCCGGGATGTGATCGTCGTGTCCAGCGTCTCGTGCATCTACGGACTCGGCTCGCCCGAGATGGTGCGGGCGATGACGCTGCGCCTGAAGGCGGGCGACGCGCTGGACCGCGACGACTTCCTGCGCTCGCTGATAGACATCCAGAACCAGCGCAACGATGCCGCCTTCACGCGCGCCTGCTTCCGCGTGCGCGGCGACGTGATCGAGATCCGGCCCGCATACGAGGAGGAAGCGATCCGGGTGGAGCTGTTCGGCGACACCGTGGAGTCCCTGTCCATCATCGATCCGCTCACGGGCAGGAAGGTGCGTTCGATCGAGGAGCTGACGCTGTTTCCGGCCAAGCACTTCGTGACACCCGAACCGGTGATCAAGACCGCCGTCGGACAGATCCGCGACGAGCTGGCCCGGCGCGTGGTGGACCTGCGGGGGCTCGGCAAGGCCGTGGAGGCGCAGCGCCTGGAGTCGCGCACCCTCTACGACTGCGAGATGCTGGAGGAGGTCGGCTACTGCAGCGGCATCGAGAACTACGCGCGTTATCTTTCCGGCCGCAAGGCGGGCGAGCGTCCGATGACGCTCCTCGATTTCTTTCCCGCGGATTTCCTGTGCGTGATCGACGAGTCGCACGTCACGATCCCGCAGGTCGGCGGCATGTATCACGGCGACCGGTCGCGCAAGCAGACGCTGGTGGAGCACGGGTTCCGGCTTCCATCGGCGCTCGACAACCGCCCGCTCATGTTCGACGAGTTCGACGCGATGATTCCCCGCTTCGTCCACGTGAGCGCGACGCCCGCGGACTGGGAGCTGGGCCGCTGCGGCGGTGAGGTGGTGGAGCAGGTGATCCGGCCGACCGGGCTCGTCGACCCGGAGATCGTCCTGCGCCCGGTGGAAGGGCAGGTGGACGACCTGGTGGAGCAGATCCGGGTCTGCGCGGAGAACCACGAGCGCGTGCTGGTGACGACACTCACCAAGCGCATGGCGGAGGAACTGACGGATTACCTGTCCTCGCTCGGCATCCGTGTGCGTTATCTGCACTCGGACATCGACGCGCTGGAGCGCGTGCAGATCCTGCGCGGGCTGCGTCTGGGTGAGTTCGACGTGCTGGTGGGGATCAACCTGCTGCGCGAGGGGCTCGATCTGCCCGAGGTATCGCTCGTCGCCGTGTGCGACGCGGACAAGGAGGGTTTCCTTCGCAGCGAGCGCAGCCTCATCCAGACCGCGGGGCGCGCCGCGCGGCACGTGTCGGGGCGCGTGATCTTCTATGCGGACCGGATCACCGAGTCGATGCAGCGGGCCATGGACGAGACCAACCGCCGCCGCAGACGACAGATCGCGTACAATGAGGAGCACGGTGTCACCCCGCGCGGGATCGTGAAGTCACTCGACGAGGTGCGGCTGTCGACCTCGGTGGCGGACGCGCGCCAGCACGACGGCGCCGACGTCGTCTTCGAGCCCGGCGCGCCCTCCGAAGCGCTCGCCGCGGCCATCGAGGCGGAAATGCTCAGGGAGGCGAGAGACATGAACTTCGAGAAGGCGGCCAGCCTTCGAGACCGGCTCGACGAGATGCGAATGCAGCTCGCGGCCGCGGAAGACCGGGCGCCGCGGCGGCGCCGGCCCCGGGGCGAGGAGGACGCTTGATTCCGATCGAACCGCTCGACGCGCGGCACGTGGCCGGGTTCGTGCGCGCCGCTCTCGACGAAGACCGGGTCCGCGATGACGCGACCGTGGAGTACCTCGGGATCGGCGACGCGGGCGTGCGGGCCGAGATCCGGGTGGCGGGGGAGACGGTGCTGGCGGGCATCGAGGTCGCGCGCGAGGTCTTCCGGCAGATGGACCCGTCGCTCGAGTTCGAAACCGTCGCCGCCGACGGAGAACGCGTACGCGCCGGAACCGCGATCGTTCGTCTCGCGGGTTCCGGGCGATCCATCGTGGCGGCGGAGCGGACCGCGCTCAATTGCCTCCAGCGCATGTGCGGGGTCGCCACGGCGGTGTCGCGTTTCGTCGCGGCCGTCGAGGGCACCGGTGTTACGATTCTGGATACGCGCAAGACCGCGCCGCTGTGGCGCGAACTGGACAAGTATGCGGTCCGCTGCGGGGGTGCCAGCAATCACCGGCGGGACCTGCGCGCGATGGTGCTCATCAAGGACAATCACGTGCGCGCGGCGGGCGGGCGCGACGCCGTGCTGGGCCGCATTGCGGGCGCGCCCCCGGTCGCGTTCGTCGAACTGGAGGTCGACTCCATGGAGTTCCTGGAGCGCGTGCTCTCGTCGCCCGCGTGCGACCGCATCGACCGGGTCATGCTGGACAACTTCTCGCCCGCGGACGTGCGCGCCGCGGTGCAGACGATCGACGCGCGGCGGCGTGCGCGTTCCGGGCGGCGGCTGGAAGTGGAAGTGTCCGGAGGAATCGTGCTCGAAACGGTGCGTGACTTCGCGGTTCCCGGCGTGGACTTCATCTCCGTCGGAGCCGTCACCCATTCGGCGCCGGCCGCCTCGATGAGCCTGGAGGTCCTGTGAGCAGGACGGCGGTGGGGCCCCTGCCGGCCGACCTCGCGAGGCACCTGGCCACCGCGCGTCTCGGCCGGCGCGTGTATTTCTACCCGGAGACGGATTCCACCAACGACGTCGCGATCGAACTCGCGCGCCGCGGCGAGCCGGAAGGGACGCTGGTGGTGGCCGACCACCAGCGGCGGGGACGGGGGCGCGGGGGGAACAGCTGGTCGAGTCCGCCGGGCCGCGACGTGCTGTGCTCGCTGATCCTGCGCCCGGACGCCGATGCGCGCGCTGCACTCGCCGTGACGCTCGTGGCCGCCGCTGCGCTCTCGGTCGGGCTCTCGAAGCTCCTCGACGTGACCGCGCGCGTGAAATGGCCGAACGATGTCATCGTGGGAGAAGGAAAGATCGCCGGGATCCTGGCCGAGTCGGCGACGTCGGGCGGGCGTGTCGATCACGTGGTGGTTGGAATGGGAATCAACGTCAACTCGCTCGGCGAGGACTTCCCGGAGGACCTGCGCGGACGCGCCGCGTCGTGCCGCTCGCTCACGGGAGAACCGTGGGACCGCTCGCTGGTGCTCGCCGACGTCCTCGGCGCGATCGAGGCCTACTACGATCGCTTCCGCCGCGAGGGCTTCGTTCCGCTCACGGGCTTCTACGAGTCGCGACTCTGGCAGCTCGGCCGGCGGGTCGCGTTCGAACGGGCGGGGGCCAGGGAGACCGGTGTGGTTCTCGGAGTAGCGGGTGACGGCGCGCTGCGCGTGGAACTCGACGGCGGGGGCGTGGTCGATCTGCGCGCCGAACGAATCGAGGTCGTCGCGTGATCGTCTGTGTGGATGCGGGGAACACGTCGACCAAGATCGGCGCCGTGGAACGGGGGCGCGTGCTCCGGGTGGTGACGGTGCCGGCGGGCGCCGGCGCGCCCGCCGTGGAGGCTGCACTGCGCCGCGTGATCCGCGGGCGCGACGGTGCGGACGCCTGTGGACTTGCGTCGGTCCGGCCGCGCGCAACCGCGGGGCTCCGGAAGGCCATGGCGCGGGTCTGCGGAACCCCGCCGGTCGTCGTCGGCCCCGGCATCCCGCTCCCCATCCGCATCGCGGTCCGGCGGCCCGGGCTCCTCGGCGCGGACCGCATCTGTGCCGTGGCGGGTGCGCTCGGCACCCGGCGGCGCAGTGCCATCGTCATCGACGTCGGCACGGCGATCACGGTCAATCTGGTGACCGGCCGCGTGTTTCGCGGGGGGGTCATTATGCCGGGTCCGTCGTTGTCGCTGTCGGCGCTGCACGCGCATACCGCGCTTCTGCCCGATCTCGATTTCGAGGCGGGCGACTTCCCGCCCGGCGGATTCGACCACACGGAGGCTTCCATGCGCTGGGGGGCCGGGCTCGCGGCAACCGGGGGGATCCGGGCGGCCGTGGCGGTCCTGGAGCGGCGGGCCGGGCGCGCCCTGCCCCGGGTCCTCACGGGGGGCGGGGCGGCGCGCCTCACGAAGGTCCTGGGCCACCGGTACGCGTACCGCCCGCACCTGACGCTCCTCGGGGTCGAAGCGATCGTCAAGCTGGCGACCCGCCTCGAAAAATGACATAGTGGCAGCAGGCTGCCCTTCTGGCGCTACCTTTCACGAAAATATTCACTTGCCAGGTCCCTGGTGAGCTGTGTATTCTGTCGGTGTTAGCACTCGCCATTGACGAGTGCTAATTCTGAGGCGGGGCGTCGACCCCGGATCGAATACACATCACCTCTATACTTACGACCGAATCCCACGGGGATGAACAAGGAGGAAATCATGAAGATGACTCCACTCGGTGACCGCGTGATCGTGCGGCTCCTGGAGAAGGAAGAGAAGAAGAAGGGTGGCATCATCATTCCGGACACGGCGAAGGAGCGCCCGCAGGAGGGCGAGGTCGTCGCCGTCGGCAAGGGCCGCCGCACCAACAGCGGCGAGCGCGTCGAGCCCGAAGTCAAGAAGGGCGATCGCGTGCTGTTCGCCAAGTACGCCGGGAACGAGATCAGCATCGACGAAGCGAAGTACCTCGTCATGAAGGAAGACGAGATCCTCGCGATTCTCTAGACAATTACACGGAAAGAAAACAGGAGGCCAAACATGCCGAAACAGCTGCTGTACGATGCCGACGCTCGGGAGAAGCTCAAGACCGGCGTCGACAAACTCGCCAACGCCGTGCGGATCACGCTCGGCCCCAAGGGACGCAACGTCGTTCTCGACAAGAAGTTCGGTAGCCCGACCGTCACCAACGACGGCGTCACCATCGCCAAGGAGATCGAACTCGACGATCCGTTCGAGAATCTCGGCGCGCAGATGGTGAAGGAAGTCGCCACCAAGACGCAGGACGTCGCGGGTGACGGCACCACCACCGCGACGATCCTCGCCCAGGCGATGATCGCCGAGGGACTCAAG
>CAZPUV010000221.1:0-4931 GCA_964589805.1 uncultured bacterium
CTCTCCGACCAGCTGCCGGACGAGATGCTTTGCTCCGAGGCTGCCGTGGGAACTCGTGATGTCGATGACGCGCCCCAGTGTGAATTGCTCACTGTCGCGGTTCACCGACTCGATCAGACCGTCGGTGTACACGAGTACGACGTCGCCGGCCGCGAGGTACGAAGAATAAGCCCGCACGGTTTCGGCGAAGCGGTCGGTCTCGAAGATGCCGAGAGGCACGCCGTTGAGACGCGTGTCCCCCGCGCGCTTCCGTTCCGAACCGTAGACGACGAGCGGATTGTGACCGGCGTTGGAGTACGAAAACTCGTTGGTGTCGATGTTCAGCATGCCCACGAAGGCGGTCACGAACATGTTGCTCTGGATGTTCCCAGCCAGAGCCTCGTTGAGGCGAATCAGGATGTCGCGAGGGGCCGATCCGGAACGCACGAACTGACGGACGAGGGCGCGCGTCATCGCCATGACGACCATGCCGGGAACGCCCTTGCCGGAGACGTCGGCCATGACGAAGAAGACGCGCGACCGGTCCACCGGGATGATGTCGAGGTAGTCGCCGCCGACCTCGTATGCGGATTCATAGTGGTATCCGATCTCGAAGCGGGCGGTGTCCGCCACCGAACGCGGTACCAGTGACTTCTGAATGTCGCGTGCGATCTCGATTTCGTGGGCCAGCCGCTCCTTGGCCAGCAACTCCCTCTGCGCCTCCTGGATCTCGCGCGCCATGCGGTTGAAAGATTCCGCCAGCACGCCGAATTCGTTGCGCGTCGGCATTGTGATACTGAAGGAGATGTCGCGACCCAGCGCTTCGAGGCCGTCCATGAGCGTGTTCATCGGGCGCGAGATGCGCAGGAAGAAGAGTATCGCGAGTGCGAGTCCCACCAGCAACGCCACCGCGCTGAGACGCACGGTCAGAGCCAGCGCCGCGTGCTGCTCCGCGATGAGCGCCCGTTTGGAGTACGTCAGATGCACCGCGCCGACCTTGCTGGAGCCGCTCAATACCGGCGTCGAAAGCACGTACGCGTGGCCGTTGTCGCCGAGCCATTCGTCCGCGCGCAGGGAGGCGGAGACCACTCCCGTTGCCCCGGGGGAGGGCGGTGCGAAACGGGTTCCCACCCGCGAAGGATCGTGGTGACCCTGCACGGCGCCGTCGCGGTCGACGACCACCAGCGATTCGATGTCGGGCACCTCGTCGGTGATGCGCGTCACCAGCGGGCACAGTTCGAATTCCGGGTCGGGGCGCAGGAGCGCTTTCTCGCTGGCCAGGGCGACGTTGCGGCCGTGCAGGGCCACGGTCTGGACCATCGCGTTCGTCAGGGAGTGGCGCTGGTTGACGATCAGCGCGTAGCCGACCGCGGCGACGGTGACGGCGAGCAGCAGGGTGGCCCCCAGCAGCAACTGGACGCGCAACGAGTACAACGCGGGAGTCTTCATGGCATGTCTCTTCACGGTGTGGTCCTTCATGGCCGGGCCGCGCCCAGGCGGCTGGCCTCCTCGCGGGCGTTCTTCAGGTAGCGCCGCGCCTTGGCGTTGTCGGGGTCGATCGTGAGCACGCGCTCCCAGGTCGCGATGGCTTCGTCGTAGCTGCCCTTCGAATAGGCCTTCAGGCCGAGGAACATGAGCGCGCGGGCCAGCGTGTCGGCGACGTCGCGGAAACCGGGCGCCGCGGTCCACACGAAGAGAAGTTCCTTCGCGGCCGCGTCGAAGAGGCCTTGTTCGAAGAGGCGGACGCCCTCGCGGTAACGGGTCAGCAGCATCGATTCGTCGGCCGGCGCGCCGGCCGCGCGTTCCTCCGGGGCGGGCGCGACCTCGGTTGCCGCCTTCTCCGCCCGGGACCGCTGGCTCTCGCGTACCCCGGCCAGTTCCGCCTCGATGCGGGTGTCGTCGGGCGAGAGTGCGCGAGCCTGCGCGAGCAGGTCGATCGCGCCCTGGAAGTCTCCGCGCTCGGCGCGCGCGCGCGCCCGGGTCAGGGCCTGCTCCACCGCGGAGGCGATGCTCACGGCCGTCTTCTTCTCGTACTCGCGCGCGAGCCCGTTGTGGGGGTCATTGCGGAGCACTTCGCGGAATCCCGGCAACGCGTCGGCGAACTGGCCCTGGGCGTAGAGATCGATGGAACGGCGCAGCAGCGCGTCGACCATCACCGCCCGGTCCTGGCTCTCCCGGATGCGCTGCTCGTACCGGGCGATCTCGCTGGCCACGCCGGAGTCGCCCGGCCGCAGCGCATCGGCCTGCCGGTAGTGATAGAGCGCGGTGACCTGGTCGTTGTTGGCGGCGCGTTCCCGTCCCCGCGCGACTTCCATGTGGAAACGGCACTCGCGCTGGAGGCCCGCCGCCCGCTGGTGGGACGGGTCCCACGCCAGCACCGATCCGTACTGCTCGTTCGCGGCGGCATAGTCGCCGGCCGCGAAGAGGCTGTCCGCGCGCGCCACGAGGCGTTTCAACTGCCCGTCCTCGAACTCCCGGATGCTCTGGCCCAGGCGGTCGTGCATCTCCGCGTCCAGGCGCGCCTCCCGCGCGTGTTTCCGGTCGGACGTCGAAGCACCGAAGGCGATCGCGATCGAAAACCGGTGATTGTTGCCCAGGTCCTCGTCGCGGAACGCGTAGTCGACGTGTGCGCCACGATAGGAAACCCCCAGCCCGAACGTGGGCGTATCGTCGTCGAGGCCGGCGCGTACCGCCACGAGGCGGTCGTAGTCGATCTCCAGACCGGCCCGGAATTGGAACGGGGAGTATCGCGGACTCACGACGTCCATCGAGGCCGTAATGCCCACCCGATCCGTGCGCGCGTCGAACGACGTGCCGGCGGCGATGCGCATGGGATCGGCGACGTCTTCGGCGTCGAGCTTCACCGAAGGCTCCACCACGTTCTCCAGCATCACGCCGACGCGGGCGCGACGTACCAGGCCGTCCTCCGAGAACGCGTGGGTGGCCACCGCGCCCAGGTCGGCGCCGACACCGGTGCCACTCACACCCGCGAGTTTCTGGTGGTCGATCTTGAGATTGACGCCGAGCGAGAGCGCCCGGGTGACACCGGCCGCGTAACCCAGCAGGACGCGCATCGCGCTGCTCGTCAGGTCGCTCGACAGGAGGGAATTGAATTCGTCGCGTTCCTCGATGCCGCCGACGCCGACGCGCAGGAGCGAGAGACCGAGGGTCCCGAAGTCCAGGGTGGGGTGCGTGTACGAGGCCGCGATGTACGAGGACTTCGAATCAAACAGGGTGGTCCGGTAGAGTTCGAGCTGCCGGTACTGATGCTCCGCGAGTGTCGCCGGGTTGGCGTGCTGCGACGACGAAACGCCGGTAAGCGAGGTCCCGGCGAGCCCCATGCCCGACAGACGGGCCCCCGATCCCGCGACGAACGGCAGCTCGGTTCCGTAGAAGCCGGCCCGGACCGCTGCGGGAGACAGCAGGGTCGCCAGGCATATCACGATCGCGAAACGCTTCATCGCAGCACCGCCACCTTGCGACGCAGCGTCTTCGGTGCCCCCGCGTCGGGCGCGATGTCGAGCACCATGTAGTAGACGCCGTTGTTCACCGTGTTTCCGTCCCCGTTGCGCCCGTCCCAGCTGATGTCCTGGTGCAGACCGGCGGCCCGGCGCACGCCACCGAGGAGCGTGACCACGGGGTCACCCCAGAGCGTGAACAGGCGCAGAGTCACCTTCGACGGGTGTTCCAGGAAGAACGTGACGCGCGTGGACCCGCGCCCTGCGGGGAAGGGATTGGGGTAGTTGGTGAACGCCGCCGCCGCGTCCGCCGAGAGCACGGTCGTGTACTGTGTGGCGAGCGGGAAGCCGCCCTCGGCCGCGGGTGCCACCGGTGCCGTGGTGGTCGCGTCGGAGAGCACCACGGCGGAGGCGTCGGGTACGGCGAATCGGAATACGCTCGTCGCGATGTTCCCCGCGAGATCCACCTCCAGCGACACGTCTCGCGCCGTCCCCGGAGCAAGGGTCCAGCCCGCGGGCAGGGAGAAGACGATTCCCGCCGGCGTCACCGAACCGGCGCACACCACCGAGTCGGCGAGGGCGAGACGGGCGCCGGCCACGATCGTGCCCGTCGCGAACGCGGCCCCGCCGCGGCCCTGGACCACCACGGTGAGAGACTCAAGTCTCGAGGCGGTGTAGCCGGGCGCGCTGCGGTTCTGGAACCTCATATCCATGACCCGGAGCGACCGCTCGTTCCCCACGACGTTGGGCGGAAGCGTCGACGCTGCCGAGACCCGGACGTCGTCGCCCGGAAGACTCAGGCTGGCCGGACTCGACTGCATGGGGAAGGCGCCGGAGATCCCGACCGCGCGGCCGGGGTCGTTGGCATCCACCGCGTGGATCGACTCCCGGTCGATGCGCACCACGAACGAAGCGGGCACGTACGAGTTCTTCACGTCGACGACGATCGAAAGCGAGTCCGCGTCCGTCGGCGCCAGGACGAGCGGGCTCGCGAAGCGGCATGGAACCAGAGAACTCACGCTGCTCAGGGTGGTCAGGCTCGCCAGCGTGTCGGCGCTCCCGAGCACGACGATCCGGTTGAAGTAGTTCCCCGGATAGAACGCGGCGCCGTCCGGCGTCCGGAACACCAGTGCGAGCGAATCCACCTCGATCGAAGACGACACCGCATCGGCGTGGGCGAGTCGCACGCGCGCGATGCCCACGCCGGCCGTTGCGGGGAGGATCGTCCCGGGCGCGAGGTTCGTCAGCGCGGCCGCGAGTCCCGTCGCGGGCTGCTCGAAGGTGATGGTCCGCGAAACCAGCGGGAAACTCGCCCCGCCCGCGGGTGCGACGGTGAGCACGGCGCCGCTGTTGTTGTCGCGGACGGCCACAGCGGTGGGAGTGCGCAGCGTGATACCGAATCGGGCGCTGGCGGGTGCGTTCTGTATGTCCGCCTCGATCACGAACGAGCGCGCCTGTTGGGGCGTAAGCAGCATCGCCGATGGGAAATCGAAG
>CAZPUV010000222.1:0-4902 GCA_964589805.1 uncultured bacterium
GCCGTCTCTTCAGCGAACGAAACCTCGGCCTGTTCGCCTCGATGAAACGCCCGTTCAACAAGTTCTACCGCATGGAGACGGACCTGCAGGCGTACATGTCGGAGCGTGAGTTCTTCTCCGGGTCGTTGTCGTCGTCGGGGATCTTCTCGTCTCTCGGGAAGTCCGAGGTGCGGCTGCTGGAGCCGTCCCTGGCATTCGTGCACGACTCGGCGTTCTACGGCCCCTTCGGTCCGGTGGACGGATCCCGGTGGCGCACGTCCATTTCGCGCGGAGTCGCGTTCAACGACCGTGACATATCGCGCACGACGGGGTATCTCGACTGGCGGTGGTACAACACGCTCTTCTGGCGGAACTCGATCGCCGTGCGGCTGACCGGCGCGGCCAGCGGCGGCGACGACCCCCGCTTCTTCTCGCTGGGCGGTGCGACCACGCTGCGCGGCTACGATTACCAGGATTTCTGGGGCACGCGCATGTGGCTGGCGAGTTTCGAATACCGGTTTCCGCTCTTCGATGCGATCGTCTTCGGATGGCCGGGGCGCTGGGGTTTCCGGAACATCGGCGGGACGGCCTTCTTCGACATCGGCGACGCCTTCAACGGCGACCCGCCCCGTCTGTTCGACGACAGCGTCAGCGGTCTCAAGCTCAAGAGCGCCCGCGCGGACGTGGGCTTCGGCCTCTACATGTACGTGGGGTACTTCCTCATGAGTTTCCAGTTCGCGTGGCCGACGGATCTCTACCAGTTCACCGACGACATGCAGTTCCACTTCTTCCTCGGTCCGACGTTCTAGCCCCCGCCCGTGCGGGCAGATTTCGCTCCCGAAAATGCGCGCGGCTGTGCTACCGTTCCCGGGCCAGTCCCCGGAAGCATCATGTCTCTCGTGAACCAGCTCAACGATCGTCAACGCGAGGCGATTCTCGCCACCGAAGGCCCGATTCTGGTCATCGCCGGAGCGGGCAGCGGCAAGACGCGCGTGCTCACGGAGAGGATCGGCCACCTCGTCACGAACGCGCGCGTGTCTCCGTACGAGATCCTGGCCTTCACGTTCACCAACAAGGCCGCGCGAGAGATGAGAGACCGGCTCGACCGCTCATACCCCGGAGCCACGGAGATGCTCTGGGTGGGGACGTTCCATTCCACCGGCGTGCGCATCCTGCGGCGTCACGGCGAGGCGGCGGGCATCCGCCGTGACTTCAGCATCTACGACACGGACGACAGCATGGCGCTGCTCAAGACCATCCTGTCGCGTTTCCCCAACGACGCCCGTTTCATCAAGTCGCCCCGGGCGCTGCGCGACCGCATCAGCCGGCTGAAGAACGACCTCATCACGCCGTCGATGACGGCGGAGCGCGCCGTGGGCATCGGTGAGCAGCGGGCGGCGGCGCTCTACGCGGAGTACGAGAAGGGGCTGCGCCGGGCGAACGCTCTCGACTTCGACGACCTCATCATGAAGGTCGTGGAGTTGTTCGCGGCCAACGACGATGTGCGCGGGATCTACGCGCGGCGCTTCCGCTACATCCTGGTGGACGAGTTTCAGGACACGAACGCAATCCAGATGGCGATGATCGATGCACTCGCCTCGCACCATCACAACCTGTTCGTGGTGGGCGATGACGACCAGTCGATATACAGCTGGCGGGGGGCGCGGGTTGAGCACATCCTGGAGTTCGAGGACCTGTACGAGAACACGAAGGTCGTACGGCTCGAGCAGAACTACCGCTCCACGAAGACCATCCTCGACGCCGCCAACGGCGTCATCGCCCACAACGCGGGGCGCAAGGGCAAGAACCTCTGGACCGACGGCGACGTGGGCGAGAAGGTGCGCGTGACCGCGTGCTCCGACGAGGAAGCGGAGGCGTTCGCGGTCATCGATGTCGTGAAACGCGAGGTGGCTGCCGGTGCGAGTCCGCGTGACATCGCCATCCTCTACCGGACGAACGCGCAGTCCCGGGCGCTGGAGGACGTGTTCAAGATGGGATCGATGCCGTACCAGATCATCGGCGGCGTGCGTTTCTACGAACGCGCCGAGGTCCGGGACGTGCTGGCCTACTGCAAGGCGGTCGTCAATCCCGCCGACACCGTGAGCCTGAAGAGGATCATCAATGTCCCGCGCCGCGGGATCGGGAAGGCCACCATCGACCACCTGGAGGGTTTCGGCGTCGAGCGGGGCATCTCGATGATCGACGCGATGCGCGCCCCGGACATCGGGCTGGCGACGGCGCCGGCCGGGCGTTGCCGCGCGTTCCTGGAGGTGTTCGACCGCCTGAAGCTCGCGGCCGACACCGAAGTCGCCCCGCATGTCATCGACGAGATCCTCAAGGCCACGAACTACTTCAAGTACCTGGAGGAGGCCTACCCCGACGCCGATGTCCGCACCGAGAACGTCGCGGAGCTCGTGTCGGCTGCGCACGCGTACGCCGAGGGCGCGGAGGACAAGTCGCTGCGCGCCTTCCTCGAGGAAGTCGCACTCGTCGCCGACGTCGATTCCATCGATCTGGAGAGCGGGCAGCTCACGCTCATGACGCTGCACAACGCCAAGGGCCTGGACTTCGACGTCGTGATCGTGACCGGTCTGGAAGAAGGGCTCTTCCCGCATTACAATTCCATAGACGACGCGGACGCGGTGGAGGAGGAAAGGCGGCTGTTCTACGTGGGCATGACGCGCGCGCGCAGGAAACTCCATGTGACGTTCGCGGGCATGCGCCGTCGCATGGGGATGATGGAGGGAGGTGTGCCATCGCGTTTCCTGGCGGAGATACCCGAGCGCTGCCTCGAGGCACCGATCGACGCGGTGGAAACGAGATCCGGGTCGCTCTTCGGCGGCGCTTCGGCATGGACGCGCGCGCGCCGCGAGGTCGACGAGTACGCGCAGCCCGAGGTCCCCGAGGAGGAGTCATACTCGCAGGAGGTTCCCCGCGCCGCCGTGTCGATGCGCCACTACGAAGTCGGAACACGGGTGATGCACGATCGCTTCGGCAAGGGAATCGTGCGCCGGGTCGAGGGGCAGGGGGAGCAGCTGCGTGTCACGGTGATATTCGACTCGGGCGGAGAGCGCAAGTTCATCGCCCAGTACGCCCCCATGCGGCCGTTGTGAGAGGGACAGTACGCGTGACCGGAGAGAACCCATGAGCAAGATCGATCGCGACGTGATCCGTCACCTCGAGCGCCTCGCGCGAATCGACCTCGCGCCGGACGAGGTGGGCCCGATCACCGAACAGCTGAACCGCATCGTGGCGCTGGTCGAGCGCCTGCAGGCAGTGGACGTCGAGGGCGTGGAGCCGACGCGCGGGATGTCGCACGAGGGCGATGTCGTGGAAGACATGCGCGAGGACGCCGTGACGCCGGGGCTCGATCGGGCGGACGTGCTGGCGCAGGCGCCGGATGCGACGGGGGAGTTCTTCCGCGTGCCGCGCGTCATCTCACGGGACGAGGAATCGTGAACCTCCACGAACTGTCGATTCACGACCTGCGCGCGCGCATGAACGCCGGCGACGCGACCCCGGTCGACGCCTGTGAGGCCGCGCTCCTGGCGATCGATACGCGCGACGCCGAAGTCGCGGCGTTTCTCGACGTCGACGCCGAGTCCGCACTGGCGCGCGCGCGCCAGCTGACGGAATCGGGCGCCTACCGCTCGCTGCCGCTGGGCGGCGTTCCCGTGGCCATCAAGGACAACATATGCATCGCGGGCGGCCGGACGACGTGCGGATCGCGCATCCTGGCCGGATACCGCCCGCCGTACACGGCCACGGTGGTCGAGAAGCTCGAGGCCGCCGGCGCGGTGGTGATCGGCAAGACGAACCTGGACGAATTCGCGATGGGTTCGTCCACGGAGAACTCCGGATTCGGGCCCTCGCGCAACCCCTGGGACGCCTCGCGCGCGCCGGGCGGTTCCAGCGGCGGCTCGGCGGTGGCCGTGGCCGCGGGCATGGCCGCGGCGTCGCTCGGGAGCGATACGGGCGGATCGATCCGCCAGCCCGCGAGTTTCTGCGGCGTCGTGGGGATGAAACCCACCTACGGCCGCGTGTCCCGCTACGGACTGGTCGCATTCGCGAGTTCGCTGGATCAGATCGGTCCCTTCACGCGAACCGTGCGCGACTGCGCGCTCGTCCTCAACTCGATAAGCGGGCGTGACCCGCGCGACGCCACGAGCAGCGCCGCCGCGGTGCCGGACTTCACCGGCGGGCTGGAACGAGGGCTCGGGGGGATCCGCCTCGGCGTTCCGTGGGGATTCCTCGGCGAGCAACTCGATCCGGCCGTGCGCGCGTCGTTCGAAGCGGCGGTCGAGGCCGCGCGCCGCGACGGAGCCGTGGTCGAGGACGTCGAACTCCCGCACGCGGACCACGGCCTCGCCGCCTACTACATCATCGCCAACGCAGAGGCGAGTGCGAACCTCGCGCGCTACGACGGCGTCAAGTACGGTCATCGCTCGCCCCATGCGCGAACACTCGTCGAGATGTACACGAAGACGCGGGAGGAAGGATTCGGCCGCGAGGTGAAACGGCGCATCCTGCTCGGGACGTACGTGCTGAGTGCGGGCTACTACGATGCCTACTACCGCCGCGCGCAGCAGGTGCGGTCTCTCATCATCGCCGATTTCGCGCGGGCGTTCGAGCGCTGCGACGCGGTCATGCTTCCCACGGCGCCAACGCCTGCGTTCGCGCTGGGAGAGAAGACCGACGATCCGATCCTCATGTACCTGAACGACGTGTTCACGATCCCCGTGAACCTGGCCGGTCTTCCCGGTATCTCGATCCCGTGCGGGCTTGCGGAGAAGAAACTCCCGATCGGGGTCCAGCTCGTGGGCCGCGCGTTCGCCGAGGCCACCGTACTGCGGGCCGCGGCGGGGCTCGAGCGCGTGATCGACTTTCCCGCGGGCGCGGTCGCCCCCGCTTCGAGGGGATGAC
>CAZPUV010000223.1:0-1920 GCA_964589805.1 uncultured bacterium
TCGTGCTCTCGAAGCCGATCGGCACCGGTGTGCTCGCAACGAAACTCAAGGCGGGCGGGCTCGAACCGGATGCCACGGAGCGCCTCGTCGACGTGATGACGATGCTCAACGCCGAGGCGTCGCGTCTCATGCTCGAGCACGACGCGCACGCGTGCACGGACATCACCGGCTTCGGACTCGCGGGGCACGCGAACGAGATGGCGGAGGGGAGTGGTGTGACGATCGTGCTGCGCGCGCGAGACATCCCCGTCATCGACGGCGCGCGCGAGGCGGCCGCACAGGGCTATCTCACCGGCGGCGGAAACAACACGCGCCGGTTCCTCGAGGGCCGGGTGAAGCTCGCCGAGTCCCTCGACGAAGCGACCGTCGCCCTCCTCTTCGACGCGCAGACCTCGGGCGGGCTCTTGATCGCTGTGGCACCCGACCGGGCCGATGCGCTCCTCGCGAAGCTCCGCGTCAATCACCCGCAGGCGGCAATCGTCGGCGAGTGCGCGCCGCGCGCGGCGCATTCCATCGCGGTCACCTAGGCGCAGCGGGGTTCGATTCCTGCCGCCTCCACGACGTGGCGCGAAACCCGGGGTTGAAGCGGAAAGCCGCTCGGCATACACTTGAGAACGGCAGCGGATGCCGGGCCGCCCGTCCGCGCAGAGGACGCCTCGTCCTGAGGAGGCCCGTCATGAAACAGCTACTGGGCGGCACGCTCGTCGCGATCGTGTTCGCGTCTGCAACCGTCGCGCAGGTTCCATCCGTCCAGATCTACTTCGAAGGCAATCCCGTCACCAAAGTCTTCCAGACGACGCAGTCACCCTGCCAGCCGCCCGGCACGATGCAGGATCTCTACATCGTCTTCCAGAACTTCAACATGTATGTGCTGGCCGTCGACTTCAGCGTCGACTACCCGCCGGCGCTCCTCTGGACGGGCGAGACCGTGGGCGGGCCGGCAGGCCAATCGCTCACCATCGGATCCTCTCCGTCAGGGGAAGGCTTCGGAGGTATCGCGATCGCGTTCTTCGTCCCGCAGAGCACCTTTGAGCCGTTTCTCGCGATGATCTCGCACGTGATCTGGACGGGCAGCTGTGATTGCCATGGAGGTCCGCAGCCGCTGAAGGTCCGCGGCTACCAGTACGCTCATCTGGGCAATGGTGGAAAGGCCAACCCGCAGGTGGTGCGCTGGCCCGACTTCGCGGAACTGGACGGCGTTGGCATGACGTCGCTGGTCTGTCCGTCGGCGTGGGCGGTGGAGCCGGCCACGTGGGGCCGCGTCAAGGCGCTGTACCGGTGACGCTTTCGGGCGCCCGCGGCGCCGCTCATGTAACGTGGAGATGAGATTGCTGACCGGCCGGGGTCCCTGCCCAGGGGCGCCCCGGGTTTCCTAGAAGACGCCGGCGTTGAGCATGCCGGTGTTTCGGCCGGGAGCCGACACCACCGTGGTGCGGTTGTCGAGGCCTTCGATGATAGCCTCGTGCACGCGGCTCATGTACGAATCCCGGATCGTGTTGAAGGTTGCCATCTCGGCCGCGGGCACGGGCTCGCGGGCCGGGAGTTCCAGCGAGCGCGGGTTCACCGGCACGCCGTTCTTCGTCATGCGGTAGCAGACGTGTGCGCCGGTGGCGAAACCGGTGGAGCCGACGTAGCCGATGCACTGTCCTTCCGACACACGTGCGCCCGCCCGCACGCCCTTCGCGAACCCCTTCAGGTGCAGGTACATCGTCTCGTAGGTCTTGTTGTGGCGGATCTTGACGTAGTTGCCGTTGCCGCCCGCATAGTGCGCCGCGATCACCGTGCCGTCTCCCGTGGCGTAGACCGGCGTCCCGTAGGGAGCCGCGTAGTCCACGCCGTAGTGGGGCTTGTACACCTTCTGCACCGGGTGGAAGCGGCGGCGGCTGAAGTTCGACGTCACGTGCGTGAACCTCACCGGTG
>CAZPUV010000223.1:1930-4896 GCA_964589805.1 uncultured bacterium
GAATTGACGATGCGCGCGGCCAGGACGTTGCCGAGCTGCGAATACCCGTTGGCGTAGTGACGGCTCTCGTAGAGGAGCACGTATTCGTCGCCGGAGCGGAGATCGCTGGCCAGATCGATCGACCACCCGAAGACGTCGTCGAACGAGTTCGCGAGTTCGGTGGGTGCGCCCTGTTCCGCGAGTGAGGCGTAGATCGAGTTGTAGATCGTGCCGTGCGTCACCTGATAGGCGACCTCGTACGGCACCTGCGCGACCGACGCGACGTACGTGTCCTCCTGGCGCGTCACGCGGACGAAGTCGGCGACGCTCGTATAAAGGAGAAGGCTGTCGACCTCGCCCAGCGTGTTGGCGTAGAGATCGAACTCCTGGCCGGCGCGGACCTTCCGCCAGTCGTAGGTCTTGCGCGTGTCGCGGGTGAGGATGTCGATGTCGACCGCGGAAACGCCGAGCTTGCGCAGTTCGTCGTAGAGGGTGCTGTTCTTCCCGATGGCTCCGCGGAGCGGCTCGCGGGCGGGGGGGGCGACGGCCAGGGTCAGGGATCCCCGGGGCGGGGTGACACCCGTGAGGGCCAGGCCGGTCGCCTCCGAGTCGGACAGCCCGAGCCGGTCGATAATCGGCCGGACGAGGAGATCCCGGCCGGAATAGAGCACCGCCGCGCTGAGCGCGATGGCGAGCAGGGACGTACGGCGGTGCATCATTCGTTAATCTTAGTGTTTATATCGGGTTACCCGTTTCCGGCTCGCCCCATGATCGGCCAGACCGGAGGGGCGGCGCAAGCCCTAATTTCCCGCGCCGGGGGGACCGCTGCAACTTCCGTTCCCCCGCCGGGAAGGCCTCGACCGGGGGGGTGAGGGGCGATCGGACCCCGTTGCACCGCAAACCGAAACCGCCGGTCGCATTGCGTCCGGCGGTTTCGTCAGGGGCGGCGAATCTCGGGTGCCGCCGATGCCTTCATTGTAGCGACCCGGGGCCCCGATCCCCAAGGTCAATCTCTCGCGGGGCCCTACTTGAGAAGAACCAGTTTCCGGGTGAGAACCGGCGCCCCGTCCACCTCGAGCCGGGCGAAATAGATGCCCGACGGCACGGGTCCGCCCCGGTCGCTCGATCCGGACCACTCTGCGACGTACGCTCCGGGGCGTCGCCGTTCGTCGATGATCGTTGCCACGCGCCCGCCGGTCACCGAGAAGATCGCGAGCTCCACGCGTGCCGGGCCCGAACCCACCGCGCCCCCGACGACGAACGGAATCTGCGTCGACGGGTTGAACGGGTTCGGATAGTTGGCCCCGAGGTCGGTGCGGTACACGCGCGGCCCGCCGGCCGCCGTGACGGTCGTGACGTCGCGGTCGCGCATGTTGCTCCATCCGCTGGCCTGGCTCTCGGCGTCGATGGCGCGCACGCGGTACCGCCACAGCCCCGTGCTCGGCGGAACGTGGTCCCAGGTGGTGTCCGAGACCGCCGTCGCGACGATGGTCTCGCTCTGACAGGTGGCGACGGGCGTTATGTTGTCCACCGTGAAGCCGGTGCCCAGCACCGCCTGGTCGGTGATGTACGCGATGCGGAGCGTGATCTCCTGCCCGAGGTACGCCGTGAGCGGGAAGATCGCGTTCACCCAGCCCGGGCTCGAACCCGTGAACCCGTGGCCGCGGTTGTTCCCGTTCGGGTTGGAGGCCGTGGTGATGTTGCCCTGGATCGGCGTCCACGTGACGCCGCCGTTCGTGCTCACGTCCACGTACCCGTAGTCCCAGTTGGTCTCGATGTTGTAGGTGACGGAGAAGCGGAGCGAATCACTCGCCGCGGTCACCACGAAGGGTCGCCGGATGCGAAGCGAGTTCGAGATGTTGTGAGCGTTACCCGAGAAGTAACCGCCTCCGGTCTGGCCGGACGCGGTGTACGAGAAACCGTCCAGCACGAGGAACGGCGGCGAGGGCGTGCCCGTGTCCATGACGAACGACGGATTGAGACAGGTTTCCAATTCATAGGAAACGGCCGGGTTGGGGTCCGCCGGGTCGGTCGGCGTCCACGACACGCGCGTGATGCCGTTGCCGTAGGGCGCCTGGGTGGCGTACTGGAACGGGTCGTACGGACCCACCACCCGGTACGGGTTGTCACCGAACTTCAGGAGCTTCATGTTCATCGGGAGCAGGAGGTCGAATGTGGGCTGGATCCACGATTCGGCGGGTCCGAAGCCGCCCTGCGCCTGGCTGTTCACTTCCGGCGTGAAGGCGAAGATCTTCTTCTTCGTGATCTGCTCGCCGTAGCCCCAGTCGTCCGCCTCGCCGTTGACCAGGTAGATCGCACCGCTCGCGGCGTTGCCGGCGAGGTATCCGTTCTCAGCCACGAGCGAATCGCCGAGTGCCCGGAACACGGCGTGGTCGGGCGTGTTGGCGGGAATGTAACCCCACGGGTAGAGCAACAGTTCGCCGTAGCTGTGGTAGGAGAACCACGTGGTGAAGTCGCGGGCGTTCACGAAGTTCCGGATCACCTGCGTCTCCGGCTCGGAAAACGCCGCGGTGCCGCGGTAGATGTCGCTCGACGTCGTGGGGGACGAGCCCACGTTGTCGTATCCCCACTGGAATCCGTAGTTGCGGTTGAGGTCGACGCCGAACGTGCCGTTGCCGTTGTTGCGGCGGTTCTTCCGCCACCACGAGTTGGAACTCCCGCCGTGGTTCTGTTGCACGTAGTAGTGCCCGTCCGGATTCACCATGGGAACGAACCAGATCTCGCGGTTGTTCACGTAGCCGGTGATCTCGGAGTTCACGCCGTAGTTCGCGAGCAGATACGCGGCGAAGCGGAGCGGGATCTCCACGCTCATCAGCTCGCGGGCGTGGTGGCAGCCCATGTAGAGCACCTCGGCCTCGCTCTCGTCCACGGTGACGTTGTCCGAGATCTTGAGCGCGTAGATGTTGCGTCCCTGGATGCTCGTCCCCAGCACGGATTTCTGCGCGATGGCCGGGTACGTATTGACG
>CAZPUV010000224.1:0-2686 GCA_964589805.1 uncultured bacterium
CGCTCCTCGGCCGCATGCCGAGTGCGGTGGGTTATCAGCCCACGCTGGGAACGGAACTGGGCGGCCTCCAGGAGCGGATCTGCTCCACCAAGAAGGGATCGATCACGTCGGTGCAGGCGATCTACGTGCCCGCGGACGACATCACCGACCCGGCGCCGGCCACCACGTTCTCCCATCTCGACGCCACCACGGTGCTCTCGCGCCAGATCGCCGAGCTCGGCATCTACCCCGCGGTGGATCCGCTCGCGTCCACCTCGCGCATCCTGAGCCCCTCCGTCGTGGGCGAGGAGCACTTCGCCGTGGCGCGCCAGGTGCAGGAGATCCTGCAGCGGAACAAGGAATTGCAGGATATCATCGCGATTCTCGGCATGGACGAGCTTTCCGAAGAGGACAAACAGGCTGTGAATCGCGCCCGCAAGATCCAGAAATTCCTCTCCCAGCCGTTCTTCGTAGCCGAGGTGTTCACCGGATCGCCCGGCAAGTACGTTAAGATCCAGGACACGATACGCGGCTTCAAGGAGATCATCGAGGGACGCCACGACAACATCCCCGAGCAGGCGTTCTACATGGCCGGTTCCATCGACGAGGTTGTCGAGCGCGCCAAGGCCATGGCGTAGGCGCGGAGGAGAACACGCATGATCAGCCAGCCCACGTTCAGTTTCAAGATGCTGACTCCGAACAGGACGGCGTTCAACGGCGACGTTCTCTCGATCGTTGCCCCCGGGGGCGCCGGCTACCTGGGCGTGCTGGCGCACCACGCACCCCTCATCACGACCGTGCAGAACGGTCACCTGACGGTGCGACTGACCGACAACCGGGTGACGCGCTACCGCATCGGACGCGGCCTGCTCAAGGTCGCCAACAACCGCGCGGTGCTGCTCACCGAGTCGGTCGACGAGGATGAATCGTGACCCCGGTGTGATGCCAGGGACAGGAACTGAGAAGGCCGGTTCATTGGAACCGGCCTTCTCTTTCTTCCGGGCAGCCGCCGGCGAACTCACCCGCCGGATGGCCCACCTTCGATCTTCTCGAGTCCCGCCGATGGCACCGTCATCGTGTGCATGGTCGTGATCCCGTCCTCGCGCGCCCGCAGGAACTCCGCCGTTCCGACCGGCACGACAAACGCGAACGTGCTCCCCGCCCCGCTCTTGCTCTCGGCCCATATCCTGCCCCCGTGGAGATCCACGATATGCCGGGCGATCGCCAGCCCGATCCCGAGTCCGCCCCGGCGGCGCGTAGACGACCCGTCGAGTTGGTGAAAGATGTCGAATATCCTGGGCATCTTCTCGTCGGGAATGCCCGCACCCGTGTCCGTGACGCGAACCATGACGCCGTCTTCGTTGCGCTCGGTCGCCACCGTGACGCGACCGCCGGCCTCGGTGAACTTGATCGCGTTCTGCACCAGACACATGATTACCTGACTGATCCGATGGTTGTCGATGTACACGACCGGGATCTCGCAACCCGCCTGGAACTCCACCTCGATGTTCTTCTCCTCGGCCGCCGCGAGGATCCTGGGCCACAGCGAGCGCATGACGTCGTGGATGTGCGACAGCGTGAAACTCAGCATGGTTCCGGTCACTTCGAGCTTGGAGAGATCGAGGAGATCGTTGATGAGCCGCAGGAGATTCTCGCCGTTGTCTGCAATGACGTCGAGGAACTTCGCGCGGTCCGCCTCTCCAACGATTCCCTCACGAAGCGCTTCCGTGTACGCAATGATGACGGAAAGGGGCGTGCGGAGTTCGTGGCTGATGTTGGCCAGGAACTCCGTCTTCATCTCGTCCACCTCACGCAGCTTCTGATTGGCGTCCTGGAGGCTTCGGTTCTGGAGGATGATCTGCTGCTCGAGCATCTTGCGCTGGGTGATGTCGTGCACGAGTATCTGGATGAACGTGTCCGACTTGATCTTGATCAGGCTCGCGCTGATGTCGACGAACAGCACCTTGCCGTCGCGGCTGGCGAGACGCCGGTCCGTGAACAGGCGCGACTTCCGGCTCATTATGTTGATGAAATCCCGCCGCGCCTGGAACTGGTCCTCGGCCGGGAAGAGATCGAAGTAGGACTTCTTGAGAAGATTCGCTTCCGTCTGGCCCAGCACTTCACAACATCTACGGTTTACTTCGACCAGTCTTCCGCCGTTGCGATCGATCAGCATGATGATGTCGCTCGCGTCGCGCTGCAGCGTACGGTAGCGCTCGCCCAGATCCTTGGCCTCGCGCAGCAGCAACGCGTGCTCGACGGCGCCGCTGGCGATGCTGCCGCAGTTGACGAGCTTCTCCAGGTCGGCGTCGTCAAAAGCGTTCGGGCGCCGCGAGCCTGCGTTCAGCGTTCCGATGACGTTTCCGTGCGCCACCAGCGGGACCACCATGTCCGAGCCGAGCTTTTCCTCCATGATGACTTCCGTGAACCGCGTGTCGCCGGCGATGTCCCCGCGCAGTATGGCCCGGCGGTTGAGTGCGACCCAGCCGATCACGGTCGATTCATCGAGGGGAATCGCCCGCCCCTCCCCGATGCGCTCCGAAGACCCGTCCGGCCGATGGATGTGCTGCAGCACCAGGCAACCCCGCACCGGATCGAGCAGCGCGATGCTCGAACGGTCGAACTCGATCAGCTGCGCCAGTTCGGTGGTGATCGCCGAAAGGATGTCATCGATTCTGGTATGCCGGAGTATCGTGCTGGCTATTCG
>CAZPUV010000224.1:2696-4895 GCA_964589805.1 uncultured bacterium
AAGCATGGCCAGCAGCTCCGCGTTGAGCCGGGCCGGGGAGGGGAGATTCTCGTCCTGCATCGTCATGGCAATCGGCGGCGATACGCACCTTCCCGTTGCCGGGAAGGTCGCCTTCCATCCGGAACGGCGGCGGTGTCGCCGATCGTCCGATGTGCACGAAGTGTTCCACACCCCGCCCCCGGGGCGGAGATTGTTCCCGGCGTAAGCGTATGCTAGACTGCGAGTTCTAATCCGGTTCCACCGCATGGGAAGAGCGAAGAAGCAGAAGATCGCCCGTCCGCCCCGGCCCGCACCCGGCGAGCGGCCCCCGGCCGCTTCCGGCGGCGGGCTGGACGGGGCGCGTCCTTTCGACTGGCGCGCGCGCGCCGATCGCATCGACATGGCCATCGTGCTCGGGGTCGCGCTGGTCCTGCGGATCGCGTTCTTCTTCCTGAATCGGAAGTACAACCCCACCTTCAGCTTCCCGGTGATGGATTCGCTGTACCACCACGAGTGGGCGCAGGACCTCGTCGCCGGCGGCACGCCGGGCACGGACGCCTTCTTCCGCGGACCGCTGTATCCATATTTCCTGTCGGTGCTCTACCGCATCGGCGATTCGAGCATCGCGTTCGCGGTGTTCGTCCAGCACCTCATCGGGGCACTCACGGCGGGACTCATCTACCTGACGGCCCGCGAGCTCTTCTCGCGCACCGTCTCGCTCGTGGCCGGCCTGACCGTGGCGCTGTACTGGGTGCTGGTGTACATGGAGGGCGACCTCCTCCTCGAGACGACATTCATCTTCCTGAACACGCTCGGCATGTTGCTGCTGCTCCAGGGCATGAAGCGGTCCTCACTGCGGCAGCTGGCGGCGGGTGGCTTCGCACTCGGCCTGGCGACCATCGCGCGACCGAGCATCATGGTCTTCCTGCCCGCCGTCCCGCTCGCGATATATCTGGCCGCGCGCAACCGCTCCGCCGTGCGGGGATGGATCGCGCAGTCCGTCGTCGTGGCGGTCGCGTGCGCACTGCCGATCCTGCCCGTGATGGTCCGCAACTACCAGGTTGCGAAGGCCATCGTGCCCGTCGGTGCGTCGGGCGGCGTGAACTTCTACATCGGAAACAACCCCGCGTCGGACGGCTCGACCGCCATCGTGCCGGGGACGCGCGCCGACTGGTGGGGCGGCTATCTCGACGCCATCGCCCTCGCGGAACGGGCCCGGGGCCGGAAACTCAGGCTGGCGGAGGTGTCGGACTACTACTTCGAACGGGGGTTCGATTACATACGCCGGAACCCGGACGAGGCGTCGGCGCTGATGTGGAAGAAGTTCCGCATGTTCTGGGGCGCCGGTGAACGCGCCAACGACAAGTACATCTACTTCTTCTGGCACCTGGCGAAGATGAAGTACGTTCCCCTGCCGGGATTCTGGCTGATAGCCCCGCTCGCCATCCTGGGGGGATTCCTGCTGTGGAGACGCCGCAGCGAGATGGCGATGTTCTACCTGTTCGTCGTCGTGTATTCGGCGGGCGTGATCGCGTTCTTCGTGAACGCACGTTTCCGGCTTCCCATCGTTCCCGCACTCGCGTTGTTCTCGGCTTACGCGATGGTGTACCTCGTGCACGCGTTCCGCGAGCGGAAGTTCGGACTGCTGCGCTCGCTGGTCATTCTGGGGGCAGCGGCCACCCTCGTCAATTCCGACTACGCCTACCAGAAGCAGATGCGCTCGTATTCCGACGCCTTCTCCAACTACACACTCGGCAACGCCTATCTCAAGATGGGACTCAAGGGAACCGCGCTGAATCACTACGCGCGCTCGGAGGAAATCAACCGCGCGTATCCCACGCCTGCCTACCGCCTCATCCAGCGCGAGGTGGACTACAACCTCGGGGTCCTGCTGTGGGAGAACGGGATGTGTTCGCGGGCCATCGAAGTGCTCGAGCGGGTGGGCGGAAACGACGAATTCGCCGTTCACGCGCTCGACTGTCTGGGTGACTGCTATCTGAAGCGGCAGGACGTCGCGAATGCCAGGCGCGTCTACGAGAACATGCTCCGCATCACGCCTTCGGATCAGCGGGCCATAACGGGCCTCGCACGCTGCGCGGCCATGACGGGCGACTTCGCGAAGGCCGAGAGCATGCTCCGCGAAATCGTGGATCCCGCCCGGGCCGTGTACCCGCCGTCCCTGATCGCGCTAGCCGAGGTCCAGCGCGCGGCGGGCAAGAC
>CAZPUV010000225.1:0-1612 GCA_964589805.1 uncultured bacterium
GGAGAGACCCATGGACGACAGGCGCACGCGGTCGAACTCGACGTCCAGTTCGGGATTCCCGAACTCGAGCGACGACTTGACGTCTTCGACGCCGGGAATCTCCGCCACGCGCAGGGCGAGGTCGTCGGAGAAGCGCTTCATGGTGTCGAGGTCATAGCCGAACACGTGCACCTCGAGCGGCGTCTGGAAGGTGAAATACGAGGGCCGCGCGAACTTGACCGTCACGCCCTCGATGCGTTCGAACTTCGTGCGCAGCGACGTGACCAGGGCCTCCTCGGCCTCGGGGTCTCCTTTGCTCTCCATGACGACGTTCAGCTGCCCGATGTTCTCGTCCTTGCTCTTGACGTTGCTCCCCAGTCGCGTGGCCGTTCCCACGCTGGTGAAGTACGACTCGACGCCCGGCTCGTATTCCGCGATTTCCTCCATGCGCGCGAGCACCGCGTCGGTGGACTCGAGCGGCGTCCCCTCCGGCATCTGCACGGCGAAGCTGAACTCTCCCTGCGAGAACTGCGGGATGACCTCGCGTCCGATGAAGGGCGACAGGGCGATGGCGAGCGCGAACAAGGCGGCCATCCCGCCCAGGAAGGCCACTCGCCGGGCCAGGACGCGGTCGAGCGCCGCGCAGTAGGCGCCCTCGAGGCGCGGGTAGAACCGGTCGTACGAACGCCGCAGCGGACCGAACGCAGCCGTGATACCGCGCGTGACCCCCCCGGCGAGCCAGCGCAGCGCGCGCAGCAGGGACACCGGCACGACCACCACGAGCGCGCGCGCGACCGCGGCGAACCAGCGCCCCACCCGCCGGCGCGGGGGCGCCTTCGGCGTCGTCGCTACCGTGTCGTAGCGGGGGCGGAAGTCGAGACCGGAAGCCATCGGGATCAGCATCAGCGAAACCACCAGCGATGCCAGGAGCGAGATGGACACGGTGAGCGCCTGGTCCTTGAACACCTGCCCGGCGAGGCCCTCGACGAACACGATGGGAAGGAACACGGCCACGGTGGTGAGGGTCGATCCGGTGACCGCCGCCGCCACTTCCCCCGCGCCCTTCGACGTGGCCTTCTTGCGGTCCGGCTCCCGCTCCTTGTGGCGCGAGATGCTCTCGAGCACCACGATGGAGTTGTCCACCAGCATGCCCACGCCGAGCGCGAGGCCGCCGAGCGACATCAGATTCAGCGACACGCCGAGCTGCTGCATGATCACGAACGCGAACATGATCGAGATCGGGATCGACAGGCCGATGATCACGGTGCTGCGCAGGTCGCGCAGGAACAGGTACAGGATGAGAACCGCCAGCAGCGCCCCCTGGATGGCGTTGGCGCGCACCTCGGCAATGGCACTCTTGATGAAGCGCGACTGGTCGAACAGCGTGTCGATCTTCACGTCCCCGGGCAGCTGCTTCTTCATGGAGTCCAGGCGGCGCGCGACCGCCTCGGCGACCGTCACCGTGTTCGCGTCGCCCTCCTTGTAGATCGCAACCTCGACGACCTCGCGCCCGTTGAGGCGCGTGATCACCTCGCGCTCCACGTGACCGCGCGTCACGGTTCCGAGGTCGGCGAGGATGACCCGCCTTCCCTGCTCCTCGCGCACGATCGTGTTGGCGATGTCGTCGACGTTC
>CAZPUV010000225.1:1622-4880 GCA_964589805.1 uncultured bacterium
GTTCTGGAACTCGTTCTCGGTGCGAAGCAGGAACTCGGCGCCCTTGTCGCGGAGCCGACCCCCGGACTGGTTGACGTTGTCCTGGGCCAGGCGGGCCGCGACCGTCGCGATCGGGATTCCGTAGCTGGCCAGCCGCCGCTCGTCGATCTCGACCTGGATTTCCTCCTCGAGACCGCCCAGCACCTTGGCACTGGCGACGCCTTCCAGCGCTTCCAGTTCCTTCTTGATGGTGTAGTCGGCGAGGTTGCGGAGCCGCACGAGGTTGTCGGTCCCGGAGATGCCGATCCGCACCACGGGGTCCAGCGAGGGGTCGTAGCGCAGGATCACCGGCGCCTTGCACTCGCGCGGCAGCTGTATGAGGTCGATCTTGTCGCGGACGTCGAGTGCCGCGTACTGCATCGACGTCTTCCAGGTGAACTCGAGGATGATCTCCGAGGTGCCGGGCTTGGACACGGACCGCACGGCGCGCAGCCCGCTGATCACCCCCACCGCCTCCTCGAGCGGGCGCGTGACGAAGTTCTCGACCTCGGCCGGTGCCGCGTCGGGATACTCGGTCTGGACGGTGAGCGACGGGTAGGAGATCTCGGGGAGCAGCCGGAGCTGCAGTCGGGAGAGTGCGACGAAGCCGAACACAACGGTCGCGACGAAGATCATCGTGACCGTGACGGGGCGCCGTATCGAGAAGTCGACGATGCGCATGGGGCCGATCCGTTACTCGGTCTTCCCGGCGGTTTTCTCTTCGGTTGCGGTTGCCTCCGGACGGATCAGCCTGACCTTCGTGCCCTCGCGGATCCCGCCCACGCCGGCGGTCACCACCGTGTCGCCGCGCGAGAGCCCGCGCGTGATCTCGGCGTGGGACTCGTCCTCGTAGCCCACACCCACCTGCACCTTGCGCACCGTGTCGGCCGCCGCGATGTAGACGAAGTGATCGCCGGCGTCTGCGACGATGGCCCGCCGCGGCACCGACAGCACGCCTTCGTGCGTGTCGGTCAGGATGCGCACGCGCACGAAACTCCCGGGAACGCCACCGCCGCTGGTCTGTGCCGTCACCTTCACCGTCCCGGTACGCAGATCGACTTCGGGGGCGACGCGAAGTATCTCGCCGTCGAACTGGGTACCGGGATCGGTGTCGGGACGGATGAACACCTTCTGCCCGGGACGCACGCGGCGCGCCTCGGACTCGGGCAGGTACATCGAGAGCAGGAGCGGTCGCGTGTCCGCGACCACGAACAGCTTCGCCGCCATGGGAATGTGCGCGCCGGGGTCCACGAAGCGGCCCACGACGACGCCATCGAACGGCGCGCGGATCCGCGTGTACTCGTACTTCACGCGCGCGGATTCGTACTGATTGTCCGCCAGTTCGAACTGGTACTTGACGTCGTTGTATTCCTTGTCCGAAATGAGATTCTGCTCGCGCATCGAGCCGATGCGTTCGAGTTCGAGTTTCTGTTTGTCGCGGTTGATGCGCGCCTGTTCCAGCGCCACGCTCAACTCGGCGTCGTCGAGGCGGCAGAGGATGTCGCCTCTCTTCACGCGGTCGCCCTCCTCCGCCCGGATCTCGCGCACCTCGCCCGCGGTCTTGGAGAGAACGTCCACTCGCTTCTCGGCCTCGAGGGTGGCGGTGGTCTGGTAGAAGGTGGAGATGGACCGGGGCCCCACCGTGGTCACCTCGACCGGGACCGGCGTTTCCTCCTTCTTCCCCTTCTTCTTGTCCTTTTTCTTCTTCCTGTCGGCCTTCTCGCCGGCCTTCGCGACCGACGCGGAGTCCGTCGCCAGCGCGCTGTCGGGGGCGTTCGCGCTCGTGCTGCCGATTCCCATGCGGTCCCTGGCGAGGAAGGCCGCGCCGGCCAGAACCACGACAACGGCGATGAGCGAAATCAGGAACGTCTTCCGGCTGGGTCTCTTCATCGGGGTCTCCGGATCGGGTCAGAAAGGAAGCCGCGCCGGCGGCCGCGGCGGTGTACGGGGGGATTACGCGCCCCCCGGGTCGGTTGTTTCAGTCGATTACGTTCACGAAGCAGTGAATTCCCCCCATCATGTAATGGAGGTACTCGGGCACGGGCACCACCTCGTAGCCCAGGCTCTCGTAGAGCCGCTGGTTCCGGAGGTTGAGGTCGGTCTCGAATTCCTCGTCCATGATGCGGGACACGTCCACGGACACGCGCAACTGCCCGCCGGCGCTCTCCACGGAGCGCGTGACACCCATGAGCGAATCCGGGTAGACCGGCATCAGGATCCGGTCCCCGGCCTGCACGACGTTGGTCCACGACATCGAGGCGAGCACGTGCTGCCAGGTGACCTGCGAACGGTGGACCTCGACGCCGAGGCTCTCGAGGAGCAGCGCGTATTCCTCGTACTCGGCGGCCACGCTCTCGAGCCGTCCGGACAGTTGCGCCAGCAGATTCCCGGGGGGCTGGCCGCCGAACGGCGACACGACCGGATGCCCGGCGCGAATGGCGGCGGCGAGCGCGTCGCGATCGGATTCCAGGAACTCCAGCCGCGACACCACCGCACGGTTGTCGTCGAGCACCGCCATGCCCATGTCGATGTGGTACTCGAAATACATGCGCGTGTCGGGCGGAACCGACGCACGCCCCACGACCAGCACCGTGTCGACGTCGAACGTCTCCGCGATCTCTTCCAGGAGGGTGGTCCGGTCGTGCCCGGGCGCCCAGTCCCGGCGCTGGTACACGTCGTTGTCGAAGATCACCTTGCGCCCCACGATCAGGACGCGGTCGTCCCCCTGGTTCACGAACACCAGGTTCCCGCCTTCGAACACGAACGGTGCGACGCGCACGTCGCAGGCCGGAAACGCTTCCTTCAGGAGATCGCCGATCGCCACCGCCTCCGGTTCCGTGGTCGCGTGCTTGTCGGGCGAGACGATGATCCGCGTCTCGCCGTCGGCGTCCCCCGCGACGGCGACGTCGCGCGCCCACTGCCTCAGGACGGGTGACTTCGGGTCCAGCGTGCGGTATTCGACGTTCTCGACGTCGTTGGCGGGCAGGAGCGTGCCCAGCGCGCGCTCGTACTTCTGCGTGCAGAAGACGACCTGCCGGGCCCGCGGCGACAGCGCCCGCGCGATATGCACCAGCTCGGCCGCGTAACGGGGATGGAAGTAATCGCCGACGATCGTGAACGCGACATCACCGTCCCGGTGGTGTTCTTCGAACCGGGCCGGTTCGGAGTCCCCGGCGTCGCCGGGGCGCCCGGTGAGGCCGGCGATGAGCCCGGCAATCACAACGAGGCGACTGACAGATG
>CAZPUV010000226.1:0-4870 GCA_964589805.1 uncultured bacterium
AAGTTAAGTCACCCCCCGGGGCAAAAAAACTGTTCCCATTTGGCCCTGGACCCTCTATTATTGCGGCACATGAAAATCGTTTCACAACCCCGCCGCGGGGTGCGGTGAAACCGGGGTGGCGCGAGTCAGGTACAAGGCGTCCCCAGGCCGCAAAATCGAAATCGAACGCGGATTACGCCGCGTCACGGCCACCGTCGCACGAACCCGACCGTGCGGACGGTTGGATGAGAAACCAGGAGATCTGAATGTCGATCAACGAGAGGGTTGTTCCCGTCCCCATCGAGAACGAGATGCGCGACTCGTATCTCAACTACTCGATGAGTGTGATCATTTCCCGCGCGCTGCCCGACGTGCGCGACGGTCTCAAGCCGGTGCATCGCCGCGTGCTGACGGCGATGAGCGATCTCTCGCTCGCCCACAACCGAGCATTCCGGAAATCCGCGAAGGTCACGGGCGACGTAACCGGTAACTACCATCCGCACGGTACGCAGGCCGTGTACGACACCATCGTTCGCATGGCGCAGGACTTCGCGCTGCGGTATCCGCTCGTCGATGGCCAGGGCAATTTCGGATCCGTGGACGGGGACCCGCCGGCGGCGGAACGGTATACCGAAGTGCGCATGACCGCCTTCGCGGAGGAGATGCTCGCCGACCTCGACAAGGAGACCGTGGACTTCGGTCCGAACTACGACGAATCGCGCATGATGCCGATCGTCCTTCCGTCCAAGGCGCCCAACCTGCTCGTCAACGGAGCGGCTGGCATCGCGGTTGGAATGGCCACGAACATCCCGCCACACAACATCCGGGAGATCTGCGACGCGAGTGTCGCCGTGCTGGACGATCCCGAGATCGCCGACGAACGACTGCTGGATATCGTCAAGGGGCCCGATTTCCCGACCGCCGGGATCGTACTCGGCCGCCACGGCATCCGCGACGCGTACACCACGGGGCGCGGCCGGGTGGTTGTGCGCGCGCGCACGCACGTGGAAGAGATGAAAGGCGACCGCGAGGCCATCATCATCGACGAGCTGCCCTACCAGGTGAACAAGGCCATGCTCATCGAGCGCATCGCGGATCTGGTCAAGAGCGACGTCATCACCGACATCGCCGACATTCGGGACGAGTCAAACCGCGAGGGCATGCGCGCCGTCATCATCCTGAAGCGGGACGCGGATGCGCGCGTGGTCGAGAACCAGCTCTTCAAGCACACGCAGATGCAGATGACGTTCGGCATCATCATGCTGGCGCTGGTGAACAACCGCCCCGAGATCCTCTCGCTGCGCGACATGATCCAGCACTGGCTGAATCACCGCGAAGCTGTGGTTGTCCGCCGGACGAAGTTCGATCTGCGCAAGGCCGAGGAGCGCGCTCACGTTCTGGAGGGCCTCCGCATCGCGCTCGACCACATCGACGAGATCGTGACGCTGATTCGCGGCTCGAAGGACGTCGAGACGGCGCGCGCCGGGCTGATGAGCCAGTTCGGCCTGTCGGAGATCCAGGCCAACGCGATCCTCGACATGCGCCTGCAGCGCCTCACCGGCCTCGAACGCCAGAAGGTCGAGGACGAGTACCAGGCGCTGCTCAAGCTCATCGCCGAGCTCAAGGCGGTGCTTGCGGACCGTCAGAAGGTGCTCGCGATCATAAAGGCCGAAATCGGCGAGATCAGGGAGAAGTACGGCGACGAGCGCAAGACCGAGATCGCCGACGCGGGTCCGGTGGACTTCAACATCGAGGACCTCATCGCCGAAGAAGACATGGTGATCACGATCTCGCACGCGGGTTACATCAAGCGTCTTCCGCTCGACGCGTACCGCCAGCAGAAACGTGGTGGTCGCGGCGTGACGGGCATCAAGATGCGCGACGAGGACTTCGTGGACAACATCTTCATAGCGTCCACGCACAGCTACATCCTCTTCTTCACCGATCGCGGCCGCTGCCACTGGGTGAAGGTGCACGAGATTCCTGAAGCCGGGCGCGCCGCGCGCGGCAAGGCCATCGTAAACCTGCTCGGTCTGCAGGAAGGCGAGCGCGTGACCGGCCGCGTGCCCGTGAGCGAGTTCCGCGACGACCGCTATCTGCTCCTGGCGACTCGTAACGGAGTGGTGAAAAAGACCAACCTCAGCGAATATGGCCGTCCGCGGCGGGGTGGCATCATCGCCGTCAACCTGCGCGACGGAGACATGCTCATCGCCGCGGCGATCACCAACGGCGACCAGGACATCGTACTCGCCAAGCGGAACGGGCGCGCGATCCGCTTCCACGAGCGGACGGTTCGTCCGATGGGCCGCGCTGCCACCGGCGTCAAGGGCACGACGCTGCGCGACGGCGACGATGTCGTCGGCATGGTGGTCGTGAGCAAGGGAGCCACGCTGCTGACCGTGACCGAACACGGATACGGCAAGCGGTCTCCGCTCGAAGACTACCCGGTGAAGGGCCGCGGAGGTCTGGGCGTCATCAACATCAAGACCACGGCACGCAACGGCAAGGTGGTGACGATCCAGGAAGTAAAGGACAGCGATCAGATGATGGTGATTACGAAGGATGGCATCGTGATCAGGTGCCCCGTGTCCGGTATCTCGGTGATCGGTCGCAACACGCAGGGCGTTCGTCTCATCAATCTGGAAGAAGGCGACCGCGTGGTCGATGTTGCACACCTGGCCGTGGAAGAGGATGAAGCATAGGTGAGACTCAAAATGGAGAAGATCTCCGAGTTCACGATCCGGCGGCTCTCGAATTACTACCGGATCCTGCTCGACCTGGAGAAACGCGGTATCCCGACCGTTTCATCCCAGCGTCTGGCGGAGCTCGGAGGGATCACAAGCGCGCAGGTGCGCAAGGATCTCTCGTACTTCGGCAACTTCGGGACGCGCGGCCTCGGGTACAGCGTGGCCGAGCTGAAACGGGCCGTCATGCAGATTCTGGGCCTCGACCACATGTGGACGATGGCGCTGTTCGGCGCCGGGTCCCTGGGGCACGCCCTGTTCTTTCACCAGGGATTTCGCGAAGACGGTTTCTACTTCAAGCACGTGTTCGACATCGCCGACCGCAAGGTCGGCATGAAGTGGCTGGAGCTGGAAATCGAGCACCAGCGCACGGCGGAGGATGTTCTACGTCGCGATCCCGTGGCGATCGGCGTCATCGCAACGCCGCCCGACGCGGCCACTGAGATCTCGAACCTCCTGGTGCGCGCGGGGATCAAGGGAATCCTCAATTTCGCGCCGACCCAGCTCGTGGTTCCGGAGGGTATTTCGCTCCGCAACGTGAATCTGGCGGTGGCGTTGGAGAGTCTGAGCTTCCATCTTTCGCAGTGATGAAACGAGTTTTCAATACCCGGTTCCTGCGAACGGCGGCGCTCTTTGCGCCGTTCGTCGTTTCCGGAGTGGCGGGTCAAACCGCGCACCCCGTGAACGCGGAAACCGATCCCACCCCCCAGACCCGCGCGATCCGGGTGGCGCCCGGCCGGGCGGTGCTGTCCATCACGCCCGCCGGTGTGTGGAAGTTCGGCGCGAGAGGTGGCGAACTCCTGCTCGAGAGCGGAAGGGTGATCGTGTATTCGACGGACGCCGAGGGGCGTCTCGTGGAACGGATGAGTGCCGGGGAGCAGACGACGAAGTCGCTGCTTCCCGCCGCCGGCATTCCCGTCGTTCAGGAGGGCGCCCGGGGCGGGGCGCGGTATCCGTCACCGCGGGCGGACGACGACAACGACGGCCGCGTCGACGAGGATCCGCTGGACGGGGTCGACAATGACGGCGACGGGCGCGTCGACGAAGACTTCGCCGCGACCGGTGACGCGATGGCGGTGGTGAAGTACGGTCCCGCCGGGAATACCGCGCTTTCCATCCGGCAGGAAGTCTACGGCTGGTCGCTCGCGCACATCGACCGCATGGCGGCGTCGGCGCTGTTCCTCCGCAACACGGGGACAGTTCCGCTTCAGGGTGTGCGCATCGGTTTCCAGCTCGCTCCCGGTGACGCCATCGCGTCGAATCGCCTGCTCGCGCGCAGCACGCTTCGGACCAGCGGCAAGTTCGTTACCGCGAATGTCATGATCCGCGGTCGCGACGAATCGCTCGCCGCGTTGTTCTTTGCTCACGACGTCGGCGGGGACGCCGAGTGGACCGTGCATGACGACGGCGAGAAGGTGATGGTCGTGTCTCCGGATCTCGACCTTCTGGCGCCCGGACAGGAAGTCGTGGTGTACTTCGCGCTGCTCGCGGCGACATCGGATGACTCCGAGACAACGCGCGCCGTTCAGGCTGCGCGCCGCACGGTTTTCGGCGACGGCCACGCGCGCATGATACCGCCGCCCGTGCCCGTTACTTCCCTGGTCGGAGAGGCTGCTGCCTCGCGCAATGCCGCCGAAATGCCGGCCGGCGACGGGGTTCCTGCGATCGACGCGTTCTGGCTGACGCAGGGCAAACTCGAAGAGACGCTGCTCGGCGGCTCGCCGAATCCATTCCGCGACGCGATAACGATCGAATACGAGGTCCCGACGAGTACCTTGGACGAGACGGGCGTGGAGCACACGCTCTCCGGCGTCGCGGTGCCGACGAGCGTCAAGGTGTACAACGTGACCGGCCGGCTCGTTGCGACACTGGCGGAGTCCGCGCATGCCCCCGGCCGCTACCGGACCGGCTGGACGGCGCTCACCGACGAGGGAGACGTGGTGGCGAGCGGTGTGTACTACGTGAAGCTCACCATCGGCAAGCGGTCGGTGACGAAGCGACTGGTGCAGTTGAAGTAGCGGAGATCGGCGCCGGCGGGTGCGACGGGACACTCATCCGCCGGGAGAAACCGCTGCCCCCGTTTCGAACTGGCTCGGAATTTGTTATAATTCCCCCGGGCTCGGTCCCGGAAGGAGTCGCCATCGAAA
>CAZPUV010000227.1:0-357 GCA_964589805.1 uncultured bacterium
GGTCCACGCGCTCGTCCGCCAACCCCAGCGCGATAGACGCATACAGGGCGTTGCCTTCCTGGGAGGCGCAGCGCCGCGCGCGACCCTCGATGATCGGCACGCCGGGATGGGATTTGTAGCGGGGAGCCTCGCGGTCCACGACGCGCTTCACCAGCATGGCCTCGCCGCGCATGCCGCCCGCGGCCAGGGTGGCGTACGCGTTGGTCAGTTCGATGAGCGTCACCTCGGAAACGCCGAGCGCCAGCGAGTACACGGGCTCGAGGTTGCTCCTGATTCCAAGACGGTGCGCGGTGTTGATCGCCTCGGCCGGGCCCATCGCCATCAGCAGGCGGATCGCCGCGATGTTGATGGAGACGT
>CAZPUV010000227.1:367-4821 GCA_964589805.1 uncultured bacterium
CAGCGTCACCTCGCCCTCGAACGTCTCGGAGTAGTTCTGCGGCTTCCACACGTCGCCGTTGGGAAGGTCGAGCACGATGGGCGCATCGAGGAGGATGTCGGCCGGCGTGTAGCCGTTCTCGACCGCCGCCGCGAAGATGAAGGGCTTGAAGGCGCTCCCGGGCTGGCGCTTCGCCTGCACGGCGCGATCGAACTTGCTGTCCTTGAAGCTCCGCCCGCCCACCAGCGCGCGCACCAGGCCCGTCTTCACGTCGATCGCGACCACCGCGCCCTGCAGGTAGGTCGGCAGGCCCACTTCCTCGCCCTTCGCAACGCGGGCCTGGTAGCGCACCCGGGTTTCGCGGTATCCCCGGAACTTCTCCATGCGCGCGAGCTGCGCCTCCATGCTGTCCTCCGCGGCGCGCTGGAGGACGGGGTCGATGCCCGTGTAGACCCGGAGCCCGTCGCGGTAGATGCGGTCCGAACCGTAGCGGGCTTCGAGGTACTGTCGCACCTCCTCGAGGAAGTACGCGGCGAATTCGCTCCGTCCCGGCTGGCCCGGCCGGACGTTGACCGGTTCGGCCGATATGGAATCGGCCTCAGCGCGCGCGAGTCTGCCCGTCTCGACCATCGCGTTGAGCACCAGGTCGCGGCGCTTCAGCGCGCGATCGAGATTGTTGATCGGCGAGTAGTCGCGCGGGTTCTTCGGAAGCCCGGCGATCAGCGTTGCCTCGCCGATCGTGAGCTCCTTCGCCTTCTTGCCGAAGAACGTCTGCGCGGCCGATTCGACCCCGTGCGCGCCGCCGCCGAAGTAGATCTGGTTCAGGTACATCTCCAGGATCTCATCCTTGGAATACGCGCGCTCGAGGCGCAGCGCGAGCAGGGCTTCCTTGATCTTGCGCGTGAACGTGTCCTCGAACATGTCGAAGAGGTTGCGGCCCAGCTGCTGGGTGATCGTGCTGCCGCCCTGCACCCTCTCTCCCCGGCGCACGTTGGTCACCACCGCGCGCGCGATGCCGAACAGATCGACGCCCCAGTGCGAGTAGAACTTCCGATCCTCGATGGCGATGAAGGCGTCGATCAGGAACGGGGGCAGTTCCTCGAGCGGGACGAGTGCCCGGTCCTCGATGAAGAACTCGCCGATCACGGACGAATCGGCCCCGAACACCTGCGTCTTCAGCGTGGGCTCGATCATCTCGAACCGGGAGGTGCTGGGCAGGTCACGGGCGAAGTAGCGGTAGGCCGAAAACACGAGGCCGGACGCCAGCACGGCAACGCCGATGATGAGGTGCTCGAGCCGCCAGCGCGCGCTCGCGCCCCCGGCGCCGGTTCCGGAGCCGGAACCGCCCCCCGGGCCCGGCGGCCCGCCGGGCGGGTCAGGATGCAGGGTTCTGTCGGTCATGACGAGCGGGTTTGTCTTCTCCCGGCAACATAGCACGCAGAAACGGCCGCCGGCTATGCTTTACGCGGCGGGAGCGCGGCTGCTACAATCGCGTGCTCCGGGCGAGGTTACATGGTTGAAAGGTATGACGGTATGAGCCGCAGGCAAGCCGAATCCGCGCGTTCCATCGACGACCAGATGGCGGTGATCCGCCAGGGTGTCGTCGAGATCATTCCCGAGGAGGATCTCCGGCGCAAACTGGAACGATCCATCGCCAGCGGAGAGCCCCTGGTGGTGAAGCAGGGTTTCGATCCGACCGCGCCCGACATTCACCTGGGGCACACCGTCGGCCTGCGCAAGCTGCGCCAGTTCCAGGATCTCGGTCACAGGGTCATCTTTCTCATCGGTGATTTCACGGGAATGATCGGAGACCCCAGCGGGCGCAGCGACACGCGCCGGCGGCTCGACCGTGAGGTGCTCATCGAAAACGCAAAGACGTACACCGAACAGGCGTTCAGGATCCTCGACCCCAAGCGCACCGTTGTCGACTACAACAGCCGGTGGCTCTCGAAGATGGAATTCGCGGATGTCCTGAGGCTCACGGCCACGCAGACGGTGGCGCAGATGCTCGAGCGCGACGACTTCGAGAAGCGCTACCAGGCCGGAAAACCCATCAGCCTGCTCGAGTTCGTATACCCGCTCGCGCAGGGCTACGACTCCGTGGCGCTCAACGCGGACGTCGAGATCGGGGCGACGGAGCAGAAATTCAACCTGCTCATGGCGCGGGAGATCCAGCGCAGCTACGGGCAGGAGCCCGAGGTCATCATCACGCTGCCGATTCTGGAAGGCATCGACGGCGTCGAGAAGATGAGCAAGTCGCTCGGGAACTACATCGGGATCACCGAACCGCCGGAGGAGATATTCGGCAAGACCATGAAGATCCCGGACGATCTCATCGCGCGGTACTTCGAGCTCGTGAGCAGCAAGTCGCCCTCGGAACTGGACGCCATCCGGGCGAGGATCGCGGATCCGTCGACGAACCCGTCGCATCTCAAGCGCGAACTCGCCCGTGACCTGGTGGAGCAGTACCACGACGCGGAGGCCGCGCAGGCGGCCGAGGCCCATTTCAACCGTCTGTTCGTGGAGCACGAACGCCCCGAGGAGGCACGCCGCGTGGAGGTGCGCGCGACCGATGGAAGCCTCTGGATAGCGAAGGCGCTGACCCAGGCGGGGCTGTGCGAGAGTTCCTCACAGGCGCGACGGATGATCCAGCAGGGTGCGGTGAAGGTGGACGGCGAGAAGATCTCCGACGTCGACCTGCATCTCAAGGTCCGAAAGGAGGCGTATGCGGTCCAGGTGGGCAAGCGGGGCTTCGCCGACATTGCCGTGTCCTGAAGCATGCGCAAACTCCTTCTCGCAGTGCTGCCCCTCGTGTTCGTCGTCCTCGCGACGGAGTTGTTCCTCCGAGCCACCCACGCCTTCAACGCCCGCCTCGCCTGGACCGAGCCCGACCCGGAGATCGGCTACCGGTTCACGCCCCGCCGTTCCTACTGGTTCTTCGCGGAGAACGACCACCCCGTCGAGGGAACGATCAACTCCGCGGGTTGGCGTGACCGCGAACGTTCGCGCGCCAGGCCGGAGGGCTCGTTCCGTGTGGCGGTGGTGGGGGACAGCTTCGTTGAAGCGTTCCAGGTGGAACTCGACTCGACGTTCGTAGCGGTCGCGGAACGCCTGCTGAACGAATCTCATCCCGCGTCCGGGAGCCCGCGTTTCGAGTGCCTCAACTTCGGGCGTTCGGGCATGACCACCACCGAGGAGCGGGTGGTGGTAGAACGCGATGTCCTGCCATACGATCCCGACGCCGTCGTTCTGCTCTTCACGTCGAACAACGACATCAGGGATGTCAACCCGGCCACGGCGTCGCACGGCCTGCGTCCGTTTCCGCGCGTCGAGACCGACGGTTCCATCGGCATCGACATCGGTTTCGCGGCGTCCGCGGCTTACAGGACGCGGGCCCGGGTGAACGGGGTGAAACAGCGCTCCGCGCTCGGCTCGCTGCTCGCCGAGCGCTACAATGTCTTGAGGCGCGCACCGAGGACGGAAGGGGCGGAACCGGAGGTGGAGCGCATCACCCGCGACCTGTCGTTGTGTACGGCGACGCCCGATTCGACCTTCGCTGTTAATTATGCCATGAACAAGATGCTGATCGCGGACATCGCGCGCATGTGCCGCGAACGCGGCGCGCGGTTCCTGATCATGTCGGTCCCGGTCGTGACGGGAGACGAAGCACTCCGCAGGCTGCGGGATCTCGATCCCTCGTTCGCGCCGGACTTCTTCGAGCGCGATCTCGCGGCCCACGCGGACACGATCGGAGCCGAATTCGTGCCGCTGGCGGGCGATTTCCTGCGCGGGGGGAAGGATCTGTGGTGGTGGCACTGGAACTACGCGGGACACCGGGTCGCCGGTGCCGCGCTGGCCGCGGCGCTGGCGGCGGACCCTCCCGCCCCGGCCAGGGCTATCGATTGACGGGACAAGGGGATAGGGACTGGCGCCGTTGCCTCCTCAATTCCGCGACCCACTGCAAAATTCCCCGTTGACACCCCGGGCAGGCTGGGATATATTGGCCGTTACCTCTGCGAATTCATACCGATTCGATCTCTTGATCTCGGATAGAATTCCTTCCGGGCAGTGATTCATTTCCTGTCCGCACGATCTTTGAAAATTCGAGTAGTGTGCGTGAGCCTGAGTTAATTCGGTTTGAGGCTTCGAGCGCGCATCGTCCGCATCCGCGGTGATGCGTCTGCTTGTGGTCTTGATAATTTTTCGAATCGAACGGGCTCAGCGAGTGCACGCGGTTGGTGCCGATTCCCGCGAGGGATGAGGCGGCCAATTACGCACTTCGTTGAGTCGCGCTTCTGATCGACAAGGATGAAAATCTTCTACAACGGAGAGTTTGATCCTGGCTCAGAACGAACGCTGGCGGCGTGGATTAGGCATGCAAGTCGAACGAGAAAGTTCCCTTCGGGGAAAGAGTACAGTGGCGAACGGGTGAGTAACGCGAGGGAAACCTACCCTAATGTGGGGGATAACAGTTC
>CAZPUV010000228.1:0-4818 GCA_964589805.1 uncultured bacterium
GCGTGCCGTCGGCGGCGAAGTTGTCCTGGAACTGTCTCACGTCCGACACGTTCCACACCGGGCCCTGCTGATCCACGCGATACACCTTCACGTTGTCGAAGAGCGGTGCGTGCGTGTGACAGATACCCAGCCCGTAGATGCCACACCAGAACTCGCACATGTCGCGCGTCCACAGGGCGACGTTGATGTGCGAGGCGCTCATGTTGATCAGGTCTCCCACCACGTGTCGCGCGCGGAGCCACTCCTTCTGCCCGCCGTAGTAGACCGACGTCCGCTTCTTCCACGCGCCGGGGCATCCGTCGACGATCGAACGCACCGACCAGTTGTAGAAGACGAGGTTGTCGAGCGGCAGGTCGCGGTACACGTCGAACTCGAAGGTGATCTCGTTGCCGGTGCCGGTGAGCGGAATGTCAGGCGAGGTGAGCCAGTTGTAGATGTACTGCCCGCGAGTGTTGCCGCGCGGAACCGCCAGCTGGTCGGGATTGACGCTGCTGCAGACGTACGTGTACGTCGAACCCACGAAGAACGCCCACAGACACGAGATGTTGCGCACGCACGGATCTTCCTGGAGGACCGTCCCGCCCAGCACGAGTCCGGCGTGATTCCCGTATCCCGGCGGGGTGCAGGCTGTCCAGTCGTCGGCTTCGGTGGCACCCACCACCTCACCCTCGAAGTTCTCGATCGGGATACCCTCGGCGACGAGGTTGTCGATGTGGACGGCGCCGTTGGTGTTCCAGAGTCCGTCCTGGTCCGACCAGGCGCTGTCGGACTGGAAGTAGAAGCGGACCTTCACGGGCCCGGCCGTCCCGATCGGGTACGCGCCGCCGGTGATCGTGCCGACGGGAATAACGCCTTCCCAGACACCGAGGCCGCCGTCGATCAGGGTCCAGCCGCCGTCACCCGCGCAGTCGAGCGTATACTCGAGCGACGTGTAGTCGTAGCCGGGTTCGGAATCGAACCGCGCCATGAACGTGACGTCGAGAACGCCGTCGCCCGAAACGGGGATGCAGTCCTTCGTGCAGAACCCCTGTCTCCAGCTGTTCCCGTACCCGGGAAGCGCCGTGTATCCACAGAGCGGACCCGTCGCCTGCGGGCGCGCGCCGCACCAGAGGGACTTCGCACCTTCGAGCGGAAAGAACTGGCTCGCGTTGAGTCCCGCGTAGTCGTCGATGTGGAAGAACACCCCGGCCTGTGCGGTCATGTCGACGCTGGTCCAGCCTTGCTGCGTGCAGCTTCCCGGGGCGTCGAACGAGGCCGTGTGGAGGACCGTCGTCGACGCGGATGCGCGGGAGAAGAGCGTGCGGGCATCACCGGCGACCTTCGTGGACCGGACTTCCTCGACGGGGACGGGTTCGGGATCGGGAACGGGAGGGCGCGCGTGCGCCGGCGACAGGTACACCGCGATTCCAAACGGCAGAACCACGGAGCACAGCCATGTGGTTCTTCTCATGGCGTGAGACCTCCGTGCGGCGGGTGACCGTGCGGCTGAAATCCGGGGGGCGCGTGTAATTATACGCCCGATCGTACCTGGCGTACACCCCGAATGCCCGCTGCGATCAGAGGGCCGAGCGAGCGGCGTCCATCGCCTCGCGGATGCTGCGCGAAGCGCGCTCCACGTGCTCGAGCGAGAAACCGGGCGGAAACACATCGCCACCCACGCCGACCGCCACCGCGCCGGCCTGCAGGTAGTCGGCCACGTTCTCCGCGGTTACACCGTTGGTGGGGACGAGCGGGATGCCGGGAAGCGGACCGCGCACGGCGCGGATGTACGCGGCACCTCCGAGCGCCGCCGCGGGAAACACCTTCACCAGGCGCACGCCGTGGCGGTGCGCGGCCAGGATTTCGGTGGGCGTCGAGGTGCCCGGAACCGCGAGAAGCCCGAGGCGATGTGCTTCGTCGACCACCGCGGCGTCGAACACGGGCGAGAGCGCGAAGCGGCCGCCGGCGGCGGCAACGCGGCGGGCGTCTTCGGGTGTGAGCACGGTTCCCCCACCCGCGATCACGCCCGGTTCCTTTGCCATGACTTCGATGGCCTCGAGCGCCCCCGGGGTGGTCAGCGTGATCTCCAGAACCGAGAGGCCGCCTTTCACCGCGGCGCGGCACGCGCCCACCACCGGAACGCCGGCGCCGAGCCGAACGCAGACGAACACACCGTCCGCGAGCACGTCGCGGACGGTGCGTTCAATGGAGTCGGCGGCTGATGGAGCGCGGGTCATCTGTGGATGATCAGCTGCCGGTCTTGTCCTTGGCCACTTTCTTCAACTTGTCGTTGGCGTAGATCGCCACTTCCACGCGGCGGTTCTGCGAGCGGCCGTCCGGCGTGTCGTTGCTGGCAATCGGCTGATCCCAGCCATAGCCCATGATGGTGAAGCGCGTCTCCATCACCTGCTGGCCAGCGAGATAGTTCGCAACCGACTGCGCCCGACGCTTGGACAGCTCCATGTTGTGCTCGTAGCCACCGGTGTTGTCCGTGTGACCCTCGAGCAGGATGTTGGTGTCGGGGTACTTGTTGAGAATGACGGCCAGTTCGGTGAGGTTCGTCTTGCTCGCCGACTTCAACTCGGACTTGTTGATGTCAAAAAGAAGTCCCGAATCGAACGTGATCTTGATTCCCTCGCCGATGCGCTCGATCTTCGCGCCTTCGAGATCTCTCTCGATTTCCGCGGCCTGCTTGTCCATGTAGTTGCCGATGTACGCCCCGGCCGCGCCGCCCACCGCCGCGCCGATGATGGCACCGACGGCCGTGTTGCCGCTCTGCTTCCCGATGACTCCGCCGATGACGCCCCCCGCGGCTGCGCCACCGATGGCGCCCTTCTGGGTGCGGCTCATCGACGAACAGCCGATCGCAGCGGTCATCGTGAGAACCAGCGCGTATATTGCTACTTTCTTCATGTTGCCTCCATGATCAGAGAAACGACTACAGTCCACAGGTTAACACCGTCCGCAGGCGGTCGCAACCGCTTATGGGCGGCGTTGGAGACCGCTAGAACCAGACGTGGGTTTGCAGGAAGAGATCCGCGCCGTCTCCGGAAGACGTCCGCAGGAAACGCACGCGTCCGTCGATGGTTATGCCCGGATAGGGCGTGATCTGGACGCCGGCCTGGTATCGGGTCGCGTGATCGTCGGCGACGGCGCGATCCGGGTCGGCCCAGTCGCAGGCCACGAGGAGGTTGAGTCCGTTCGCGGCCAGCCAGTCCATCTCGCCGTACCACACCAGGTTCTTCGCCTCCCGGCCGCTGCGCCGCTGGCGCGTGCCGGCGTCGATCTCGGTCTGGAAGGTGAGGGGGATCCGCCGCGAGTAGAACCAGGGGTTTATCACGGCATACACCCCGTAGGTATCGGTATCACCGCCCTCGTCCAGGGGACGGCGGCGCACGAGCGCGCTCGCGCCGACGCTCCAGCCGAGTTCGCGGAAGCCCGCGTTGAACGCCGCACCCCAGCCCGTGTCCCGGTCGAAGACGTCCCACGCGTCCGGCTCCACGAACTTGCTCTTCAGTTTGAAATAGGACGCCTGCATGAACGGGTAGTTGGGCGCAAGACCGCCCTCCACTCCCACCACCCGTGACTCCGGCAGCGACCCGTCCAGTTCGAACTCGCGGCGGATGCGGCTGGTGTGGTCGTCCAGCCGCAGCCCGTACGACGGGACGAAACGCCCCGCCTTGACGTAGGCCTGCCACGGCCACTCGTGGGTCATCACGAACAGCTCACGGAAGTACGGTGTGTGCGAGTCGTCGATCACGTCGGAGTAGCCACTCGCGCGGCCGCGCGCGCCGACATTGGCGAGCACGGTGGCATGATGGACCGGGTGCAGTATGAACGCGAGATCTGCCTGCATCGGGAACACCAGCGTCGAGCGCGAGAGAAGCGCGGCGGAACGAAAATCTCCGCCGACGCGGAACACCGGGTCGGCGCGCAGGTCGCCGAAGCGGCCCTGGAACACGCCGTAGCGCGTTTCGCCCGGCGGCGCGCCCCACGCCCAGCGGTCGGAAACCGAATCACCGTACGCGCGCGCCGCTTCGAGCGTCGCGGGGCCGTGCGGAAGCCTGCTGCTGTAGCTCGTGGCCCGGTCGTGGCGGCCGAACAGATTCCGGTCCCAGTCCGCCGTGGGACGCGGACTGGTCGCGATCGCGGGGAGCGTTGCGCGGCCGTAGTAGCGCCCGGACGTCGTGCGCGCACCGCCGCCCGCCGGATCGACGTGGCAGCCCTGACACGAAAGGGTGCACTTGCGGCTCGCGAGCGGCGGATTCTCCCACTGGTTCGGAGTAACGTGGCAGTTGTCGCAGGTCCGGCCGGCCCGCGCCGCGTACACCGGTGTCGCCGACGCGGGGCGCGCAGCTCCCGCGCACGCGACGATGAGAACGAGCAAGGTGGTCGCAGATCTCAATTGCACGGTGCCGGTGCCCCCGTGTCGATCCAGCGCCGGAGCAGGAGCTTCTCCTCGCTGGTCAGGCGCGGCCATGCCCCGGGCGGCATCCTGTCGGACTGGACCTGTTCCAGGATGCTGTCGCGGTTCAAAACGATCTCGGCACAGTCATCGAGGCCCGGCTCCGCGTCGCCGGCGGTCGGCCGGGCCCCGACACCCACCCGCCCCCGCTCGCCCTCGTCTTCACCATCACCCTGGTGGCAGGGAACGCACGCACGGTGCAGGACGGCGAACACCTCCTGGAAGGTGGGTTCGGCCGGAACGGCCTCCGGGTCGACCTGGTCGAGCGGGAGTTCGCCGGAGCCCTGGCACGACATCAGCACGGAAACGACCAGCAGGAGCAGGAGCGCCCGGGCATTCAGCGCGACTCTGTTCATGGACTACCAGCCGAGGAT
>CAZPUV010000229.1:0-3428 GCA_964589805.1 uncultured bacterium
GCATACGATTTCGAGCGGAGACTCCCCGCCCGCGTCCACGGTGCAGACGGTCAGACGATCAGCGTCCGGGTGGCGCTCGGCGGTCAGAACGTGTCCCACCACCACCTGGCGCTCCGAGAGCCCCGTCACCTCCATCCGCTCCACCTTGACCCCGTGCATGGTCAGGTCGTGGGCGAGCGTCGCCGCGTCGACGGGTACGTCGACGTACTTCCGCAACCAGGAAAGGGTGACGATCAAGACTCGATCTCCGGGAACTGATCGACGAAGCGCAGATCGTTCGTGAGGAACATGCGGATGTCCGTGATTCCGTGCCTGATCATCGCGATCCGGTCCACTCCCACTCCGAACGCGAACCCGGAGTATCGATCCGGATCGTAGCCCACGGCCCGCAGCACGTTCGGGTGAACCATCCCGGCGCCGAGGATCTCGATCCACCCCGTCTGCCCGCAGATCGCGCACCCGTGCCCTTCGCACCCGAAGCACGACATGTCGACGTCGACGCTCGGCTCGGTGAACGGGAAGAAATGCGGCTTGAAGCGCAACTGCGTCGCCGGACCGAACAGCTCGCGCAGGAAAAACACCAGATCTCCCCGCAGGTCCGCCATCGAAACGTCGGTGTCGATGTACAGCCCTTCGACCTGATGAAACTCGGCCGCGTGCGAGGGATCGATGGCCTCGTTCCTGTACACCCGGCCGGGGGCATATATCCTCAGCGGAGGCTTGTGCTCCTCCATGAAGCGCACCTGGATCGGAGAGGTGTGGGTTCGCAACAGGATGTCCTTCGAGATGTAGAAGGTGTCCTGGAGGTCGCGCGACGGGTGTTCTTCGGGGAAATTGAGCGCCTGGAAGTTGTAGTACTCGAGTTCGATCTCGGGACCGCTCGCCAGACTGTAGCCCATTCCTTCCAGGATGGTCTTCATCCGGCGAAGCGTCTGGGAGATCACGTGACGGCGGCCGGCCAGGCCGGGTGTCGCGGGGAGGGTTCCGTCTACGGGCGGCTCGTAGAGATCGTTGCGGTCGGCGCCGCCGATCTCACCGCGCCGGACCTCGAGGAGGTCCTCCACCAGGATCTTCAGGCGGTTGGCTTCCGCGCCCAGGCGCGGGCGCTCACCCGGCGAAGCTTCGCCCACGGAACGAAGCAGTGCGGTGATCACGCCACGGCGCCCCAGGTACCGGACGCGTACGGTCTCCAGATCTTCCGGTGTTCCGCATGCGCCGACGTCGCTGCGGATGGCCGACTCGACTGACGCCGGATCCATCGGGGTGGCCCGGCTTCCTAGCGCTTCCCGCCGTCCGACGCCGCCTTGGCGACGTCGGCGAGCTTCTTGAACCCGTCGGAGTCGTTCACCGCCATCTCCGCGAGCATGCGGCGGTCGATGTCGACTTCGGCGAGCGTGAGGCCATTGATGAAACGGCTGTACGAAAGCCCGTTGATGCGCGCGGCGGCGTTGATACGGGCGATCCACAACGTTCGGAAGTGACGCTTCCGCTGCTTGCGGTCCCGGTAGGCGTAGACCAGTGCGCGGTCGACGGTCTCACGCGCGGTGCGGTAGAGCGTGCGACGGCCGCCCCTGTAGCCCTTGGCCTGCTTCAGGACCTTCTTCCTGCGTTCGCGGCCGGCAACGGTGTTCTTTGTGCGTGGCATGACTCCAATCCTCCTTCATGGCGCCGTTGATTTGCGGGCGGCGCCGACCCGGTGTCGGACAGATTCGGCCGACGCGCCGCCTAGATGATCAGCATCCGGCGGACGCGCTTCATGTCCGCCGGGTGAACCAGGGACGCTTTGCGCAGTGCGCGCTTCCGTTTCGTCGTTTTCTTGGTCAGGATGTGGCTCTTGAACGCCTTGTTCCTCCGGACCTTTCCGGTTCCGGTCTTACGAAACCGTTTCATCGCCGCGCGGTTGCTCTTCAGCTTTGGCATGGCTCTCTTCCCCTTCAGGTTTCGGCGCCGCGGGCGCCTTCTTCTTCTGCTTCTGCTGCACCACTTTCGGAAGCGGCGCCAGGTACATCACCATCAGCCGGCCCTCGAACTCGGGCTGCCTGTCCACATTGCCCACGTGCGCGAGATCCTTCACCAGCCGGTCGAGGATCTTGTATCCCATCTCCCGGTGGTCCATTTCGCGCCCACGAAACATGACGGTGATCTTGACTTTGAAATGCCGTTCGAGGAACTCCTCCGCGTGCCGTTTCTTGAACTGATAATCGTGTTCCTCGGTCTTCGGGCGAAACTTGACTTCCTTGATCTGGAACGTGTGCTGCTTCCTCTTGGACTGCTTCTGCTTCTTGCTCTGCTCGTACTTGTACTTCCCGAAGTCCATGATGCGGCAGACCGGCGGCCGCGAGGTCGGGGAGATCTCGACCAGGTCGAGCCCCAGTTCCTGGGCCATCTGCAACGCCTGCTGCGTGGGAAGAACGCCGAGCTGGTCTCCGTCCGCTCCGATTACGCGGATCTCCGGAACGCGAATCTGCTCGTTCGCGCGGATGCGCGGTGCTCTCTTGCGATCGAAACTGATTGTCTGCCTCCAGTCTCAGCAAAAAAAAACGGACGCCAGGCGTCCGCTGCGCCCGCACGCTGCGGGCGGTCTGCGAAACCTGGCCGATCATCCTTGATGGCAGGTGGGGGACTTCCGTCCCCGCTTTCCTTGCGCCGGCGGCAAATAGCCCCGGCTATGTGACGCCGAATACTACCGGCCGCCCGCGGCTTCGTCAACGATTTCCGCGACGAACTGCTCCAGGGGCTTCGGGCCGAGGTCTCCCCGCCCGTGGGCCCGTACCGCCACCTTCCCCTCCGCCGCCTCCCTGACACCCACGACTGCCATGTAGGGGACCTTCTGAACCTCGGCCTCCCGGATCCGGTAGCCGATCTTCTCGTCCCGCGCGTCCAGGTCGGTCCGGATCCCTGCCTCCCGCAGCGCGGCAACCGCCTTCTCCGCGTATGGCACCGCTTCGCTCGTGATCGGAAGCACCGCGCACTGCACCGGGGCCAGCCACGTCGGGAAGGCGCCGGCGTAGTGCTCGGTGAGTATCCCCATGAAGCGTTCGATCGAGCCGAAGAGCGCCCGGTGCACCATGAACACGGACTTGCGCTCGCCTCCGCTGGCCACGTAGGTGACGTCGAAACGCCGGGGCAGGTTGAAATCGAACTGGATCGTCGACAGCTGCCAGGGACGACCGATCGCGTCGATGACCTTCACGTCGATCTTCGGCCCGTAGAACACCGCCTCGCCCTCCATGCGCTTGTACGGCAGCCCGCGACGCACGACCGCCTCCTCGAGGGCGGTCTCGGCCATGCTCCATTCTTCGTCGGTGCCGGCGTACTTCGAGGGGTTGTTGGGGTCACGCACGCTCAGTTCCACATTGAACCGGTCGAAGCCGAAGCGGCCCAGAACCGTCAGCGCGAAGTCAATGGTTCCGTCCACTTCCGCAGGC
>CAZPUV010000229.1:3438-4801 GCA_964589805.1 uncultured bacterium
TGCTCCGGCGTGCAGAATATGTGTGCGTCATCCTGCGTGAAGCCGCGCACGCGCAGTAGCCCGTGCAGCGCACCCGACAACTCCCGCCGGTAGACCGTCCCCATCTCGGCCAGCCGCACCGGCAGCTCGCGGTAGCTGTAGAGCTTGCGCTTGTAGACGAGAATATGGCCGGGGCAGTTCATCGGTTTGACGACGTACTCCTGCCCGTCGACGTCCATGGTGAACATGTTCTCGCGGTAGTAGGTCAGATGTCCCGACGTGCGCCACAGGTCGGACTTCGCAATGTGGGGCGTATGGACCAGCTGGTATCCCCGCTTGCGATACTCGGACTTCAGGAACTCCTCCATCACCTCGCGCACGATCGACCCGCGCGGGTGCCAGAAGACGAGACCGCCGCCCGCCTCTTCCTTCACTTCGAAGAGATCCAGCGCCTTGCCGAGCCGTCGGTGATCGCGCTTCTCCGCCTCCGCGAGCTGCGTGAGGTATGCATCCAGGTCGCTCTTGTTGAAGAACGCGGTGGCGTAGATGCGCTGCAGCATCGTCCGGGACGAGTCACCGCGCCAGTATGCTCCCGCGGTGGAAAGAACCTTCACGTGGCGGATGCGCCTCGTCGAATCGATGTGCGGGCCGGCGCACAGATCGACGAAACGCCCTACCGTGTAGATCGACACGGTGTCGCCGGGAATGTCGTCGATCAGTTCCAGTTTGTAATCCTGGCCGAGCTTCCCGAAGTGCTCGCGCGCCCGATCCTTGGTCCAGTCTTCCCTCGAGATCGAGAGTCTCTCCTTCAGCAGTTCGCGCATGCGCTTCTCGATGCGCGCGAGGTCCTCGGGCGTGAACGGCTTCTCCACCTCGAAGTCGTAGTAGAACCCGTTGTCGATCGGCGGTCCGATGGCGAACTTGACTTCCGGGAACAACTCCATCACGGCGTGTGCGAGCAGGTGCGCCGCGGTATGCCTGAGCAGGAAGAGGCTCTGCTCGTCGGAGTCATGCAGCGGGCGCAGCGAGCCGTCACCGGCTATCGTCTGGTGGACGTCGCGCAGCTGGCCCCCGAAGAGCACGCCCAGCGTTTCACCACGGGTGCGATCGTCGAGCGCGCCGACCACGTCGGCCACCGGCACATCGCTGCCGTCAAAGGAGCGGGTCGATCCGTTTGGAAAGGTCACGCGGACCATGAGATGGCTTTCTGCCCGGCATTGCGTTCCGGGTCACGGTGAACATGAAATGGTGGGCGATAGTGGACTCGAACCACTGACCTCGTCGTTATCAGCGACGCGCTCTAACCAGCTGAGCTAATCGCCCCGGTCGCTGGCGGACGAGCGGCTGCCGGCCCGCCGACGCGAGAGCGGCAGTGAGTCTAACA
>CAZPUV010000230.1:0-4773 GCA_964589805.1 uncultured bacterium
GGTCGAGGTTGATCGGCTTGCTCACGAAGTCGTAGGCGCCGTTCTTCATGGCGTTGACGGCGGTTTCGATGTCTCCGAAGGCCGTGATCATCACCACGCCGATCTCGGGGAAGATCTCCTTGATGCGCCGCAGCACCTCGAGCTTTTCTTCTGCGCTCATCCACCCCCACGCTTCGATCTCGTCGAGCGTACGCCAGCACCCCCGGCAAATGTCGGTCCGGGGATCGATCGTGCACTCGTTCGTGCAGGGAGAAGGCGGATGCGCGGTTGCGGCCATGCGTTCGATCCCTAGGTCGGCGCGCACCGTTGCACGAACCGTCTCGCGACCTCCGCGGCCAGCGCAAATGAGCGCTCGCAGGTGACCACGCTGGAACCCGCGAGACCACAGGAAGCCGTCACCAGCGAGGAAGACGCCATTCTCTCGGCCGTCATCCCCCCGCCGCGGGCCGAAAGTTTCTCCGTCACGTTCCACCAGCGGTCCACGATGGCCTGCGGATCGACGTGCGAAAGGTCATCCTGCGTCGGGATCCAGCCCCAGGCGATCTGACCGCCGGACGTCAGGAAGCGGTGCGCGCATGCATCCTCCGCCAGCGCACCGGCGCCGTGGTGGGCATCGAAGAAATACAGGTCCGGCGCGATGGATTCCAGGACCGAGAACGGAATCTCGTCGCAGCAGTGGATGCCGACGAAGACGCCGGGCTTGCGGATCCGGAGCACGACGGAACGCAACAGGTCGGCGATGGCGCCCGCGCCGGCCGGATCCCGGCGTATCGCAACGCCGAGATATGCCTCGTCGAGCACCATGATGACCGTCGGAGCGAGACGCCGCAATGCATCGGTCTGCCAGCGCGCGATTCGCACCACGTGGTCTCCCATCATCTCGCGCAGGTCGCCGCGCTCGAGCATGGAGGTTCCGCACACCGTGAGCGAACACGCGAGCGTGACCGGCCCCATGACCTGTCCCTTGACCGCACGCACCGCGGGGAACGCGCCCGCACCCACCGCCTCCACGAACGGGCCGAAACCCGCCGCCGTCGCCGGATCGAGCTGTCCCGCTTCGCGTTCCAGCGAGACCGCGAAGCGCTCCACGCGATCGGGTGCGAGGGCGTATTCGTATTCGCCGCGCACCGACGTGAGATGGCGAACCGACGGCCCGAAGGTCTGCGGGATCATCGCCTCGCGCGGTGAGAGGCGGCGCAACTGGGGCCAGAAGGGGACCTTCGGCGCCACGCGCGCCACGAACTCGACCGCGCTCGCGACGTCCACGTGAGGAACGCTTCCCACCCCGGTCACCGCGCTCGCCGCGCGGAACCAGGGGGCGACACCGTTGTCGCTGAGCCGGGGGAGCGGAGTATTCATGATTCGGCCATGAAGAAAGCAGGTGGCGGAGAGAGAGGGATTCGAACCCTCGGAACGCTTACGCGCTCACACGATTTCCAGTCGTGCCGATTCAGCCACTCTCGCATCTCTCCGCCTGAAGGCGCATTGCCCGGTCACACGGACCGGCTGCGGCCGTCTTACCGTTTGTCGTTGAAGAACCGCTGCATCAACTCGCGGCAGCGCGACTCCTCCACGCCGCCGATCACCGCCGGCCTGTGGAGCAGGCGCGGCTCATTCTGAATGGCGAACACGCTCTCGCATGCCCCGGTGCGCGGTTCGCGCGCGCCGAACACCACCTTCGGGACCCGCGCCAGCAGGACGGCACCGATGCACATGACGCACGGTTCGATGGTCGAGTAGAGCACGGCCTGTTCGAGCGCCCTCGCCCCGACCGCCCGCACCGCATCCCACAGCGCCACCACCTCCGCGTGTTCGAACGGCTGCCCGCTCTGCAGGCTGCGATTGTGCCCGCGTCCCACCACGCGATTGTCCAGCACGACCGCGGCACCCACCGGCACCTCACCCGCGGCGAACGCCTTTTCGGCTTCCGCCAGCGCCTCCTGCATCCACTTCGAGTCCCGGGTCATCGACGTCGGCCCGCCGCGGGTCGCGCCTCCGCGATCAGCGGGGCGGCAGGCTCCCCGCCAGGGCCCGCGCGACCTTCATCGCCACGTCTTCGAACGGCGGTGCCCGGTGGACTTTCGCGCCCAGATCGGCCCTCACCGCCCCGGAACCGCTGGTCACGAGTTGCCGGTCCCCCGTTTCCGTGCGAGCGCCCTCCTCGTAGTCCTCGTCGCTGGCACGGAAGAGCACCGCGCCGTCGCGCGCGGAAATCACCGACACCGTGGCGCCGACATACGTCGCCGGTGTCGTGTTCTCCATGATGTCTGCCTCATCCTTCTGCCACAGGTCGATCACGGCGACGAGGAATGCGTCGCACTGCAGCTGTTTCGCGACGTCGCCGAGAAACTCCATGTCCGGTTTTCCCGAGACGGCGAACGAACGGCCGAACTTCTGGTAGCGCTCCTCCCAGCCGTTCTGGGAGACGACGTATTCCACCGTATTCGGCGCGATGAACTTGTAGTCGACCCGTTCGTCCAGCGCCGGCACGAGGAACTTCTCCAGAGTCACCGGCGCGACGTTGTCCGGATCATCCGAACTATGGAGTGCGCTGGCGACGTTGAACACGGCGATCTTCTCCACGTTCTGTGCGTTGCCAGCCGCGGTAAAGCGCGGATTCACGTAGACCTTGACCGGGTGCTGTTTCTGACACGAAAACACCGCGGCCCCCAGGACAACGGCGACCAGCACTGTGTGTCTCATCATGACTCCCTTTACCGCGGCGATCGTGGTCCTCGAAAAACGCGACATGCAGAACACAGCGTAGCCGGTGGTCGAGTTGCTGTCAACCGATCAGCCCTTTGACACGACGGCGCCGCGCCGCGTACACTCTTTTCCGTGACCCCGCCCACGCGGAACGATCCCCCGCGCATGCTCCTCATGGGAGACGCCCGCCAGGTGCATCTGCGCCGCTGGGCGGCGTATTTTATCGACGCGGGTTACGAGGTGCTCACCGTTTCCCTCGAGGCCGGGGACGAGTTCCCGGGCCGGTTCCGGCACATCGACGTCACCCGGGGACTCCCCGACGCCGTTCGCTACCCGATCGCCGCCCTCACCGTGCTCCGCATCATCGACGAGTTCGCTCCCGATGTCGTCAATGCGCACTTCCTGCCCAACTACGGGATGATTGCGGCTCTGGTGTCTCCGAAGCCATGGGTGCTGAGCACGTGGGGCAGCGACGTGATGACCGATCCGGACAAGAGCCCGTTCCACCGCTGGCGCACACGCTTCGTGCTCGGTCGGGCCGCGTTCGTGACGTCCGACGCCCGCGTTCTCACCGGGCGCCTCCTGTCATTCGGAGTCCCCGAGGAGCGGATCCGCGAGTTCCCGTACGGCGTCGACACGGACAGGTTCCGTCCTTCGGCGCCGCCTGCAGGCGCCGGGCCGCGCATTCTCACCAACCGGAAGCTCGAGAGCCTCTACAGCGTCGAGACGGCCATCGACGCGATGACCACCGTGCGCGAAGCGCTGGCCGACGCCACGCTCACCGTGGCCGGCGACGGCGGCCAGCGCGAGGCGCTGCAGCGGCGCGCGGCGGACTCGGATGCGGGGGGTGCCATCACCTTCGTGGGTTCCGTCGATCATGAACGGATGCCGGCGCTGCTGGCCGGCCACCATATCTACGTTTCCACCGCACTCTCCGACACGACATCGGTTTCGCTGCTCGAGGCGATGGCCTGCGGCCTCTTTCCCGTCGTCACGGACATCCCCGCCAACCGCGAATGGATCACCGACGGCGAGAACGGCCGCGTCGTACCCCCGGGCGAGCCGGCGCGCCTCGCCGTCGCGGTCATCGACTCGTGGCGAAATTCGGAACTCCGCGAACGCGCCCGCGGTATCAACATGCGCATCATCGAGGAGCGCGCGCGGTGGAACGAGTCGATGCAGCCCGCGCGCCAGCTCTTCGATGCGCTGGCCGCGCGCGGCGCTTGACAATTTCACCGGGCTCCTGGAGGATCGAACCCGACGATGAAGCGCATCCTGACCGTGATCGTCATCACAGCCGCGATCGCCTCGCTGATCGTGGCCGCAACCCGCTGGCAGCGCGGGACCGCCATCGTTTCAGCCCTGGCAGCGGAGAGGGTCGACCTGGGTGTGCAGCGCGACAGCACGCAGGCCAGGCACTACAAGGCGGCCCTGCGTTACCGGGCGTTCTGGGAGAGTTCGCAGACCATCCCGGATTCGGTGCGCCGCCACGCGAACGATGCCATCGCGCAGCAGGACAAGATCCACAGGAAGACGGTCATCGAACTCGAACGCCAGCGGGACGAACTCTCGCGCAAGATCAGGAAGCTCGAGAGCAGGGAGGCCGACGCGAAGGCCGCGAGGCGGCGCTCCACCGTCCCGTTCGCCGCGGCCGGGGGCGGGCTCCTCGTCGCCGGCCTCGTCGTCGTTGTGACCGGCCGCGCGCGGCGGGTTGCGCCTTGACGGGCCCCTCCCGCCGCCCTATCCTAGCGGAACTTTGGTTTCGGGGCCGCGCTGCCAGCTAAGGAGTAACGCATGACGTATGTCGTCACGGGCAATTGCCAGAAATGCCGTTTCACCGATTGCGTCGTCGTCTGTCCGGTCGACTGTTTCCACGCCGACGACGAGATGCTCTACATCGATCCCGACTCATGCATCGACTGCGACGCGTGCGCACCCGAATGTCCGGTCGAGGCGATCTACCCCGAAGAGGATGTTCCAGAGGATCAGAAACAGTGGATCCAGGTGAACGCCGAGCGAGCGGCCGCGCTGCCGGTCATCACCGACAAGCAGCCGGCCCTGCCCACC
>CAZPUV010000231.1:0-4771 GCA_964589805.1 uncultured bacterium
ACATCGACATCTTCGGGTGGCTGGGCTACCCGATGCAGATCAAGGTCGACTTCCTGTGCCGTGACTCGATCCTGGCGGCACCCATCGTGCTCGACCTCGCGCTGTTTCTCGATTTCGCGGAGCGCGCGGGCATGTCGGGCATCCAGGAGTGGCTGTCGTTCTACTTCAAGAGCCCGCAGACCGCGCCCGGCCTGTACGCCGAGCACGATCTGTTCATACAGCTCATGAAGCTCAAGAACAACCTGCGGCACGTGATGGGCGAGGAGCTCATCACCCATCTCGGGCAGGAGTACTACGCGTAGCAGTGCCGCTGCACGTCGTTGAACCATGGACGGACCCGCGGTGGGACGCCTACGTGGCGTCCCACCCGCGTGCCACCGTCTACCACACGGGCGTGTGGATCCGGATCGTCTGCGAGACCGGCCGCTAACCCTCTCTGTGCCTCCTGCACGAGCGCGATGGACGCGTCACCGGCGTGCTCCCGCTCGTCGCCGTGGACAGCCGGCTCACCGGCCGGCGGATTTCCAGCCTTCCGTTCTCCGACGTGGGTTTCGCCCTGGCCGACGACCCGGAGACCGCACGGGCGCTGACCGGGGAGGCGCGGACCATCCGCGAGCGCCGGGGCGCGTCGTTCTACGAAATGCGCGGGGCACCGGCGCTGCGCGACGAAACCGACGGGCCGGCGGAAGGCTTCACGAAGAGCTCCCACTTCTGGAATCACGTAATCCCGCTCGCGTCCGATCCAGCGGAAGTACGCAAGACCTTCAGCCGAACGGCCGTTCGCCAGACGATCAGCAAGGGCCTGCGCCTCGGGGTCACCATCCGCCAGGCGGATGCATCCGGGCTCGGTGCCTTCTACTCGCTCTATGTTCGCAACCGCCGCCGCCACGGCATTCCTCCCCAGCCGCGGAGGCTCTTCTCCACGATCTTCGAACGCATGACCGACACGCCGCGCGCGATGCTCTACCTCGCCGAGCACGACGGCGCCGCGATCGCCGCGCTGATCATGATGCGTTACAACGGTGTGACCTATGCCAAGTACGAGGGTGTGGACGAGTCGCGGCGGGAACTGGTGGCGCTCTACCCTCTGTTCTGGAGGTCGATCGAGGATGCTGTACTGGCGGGAGACCGGTGGTATGACTTCGGGCGGACGGCCGACGACAACCCCGGCCTGAACGAGTTCAAGAAGCGCTGGGGAACGAACCAGGTCGAGCTTCCCTACTTCTTCGACCCGCCCCGGGAGGGCATGAGCGTCGTGAAAAGCGACTCGCTCAAGTACCGGGTATTCACGCGTGTGTTCCGCACCCTGCCCGAGGCGTTGACGGTGCGCGTGGGCGAGCGCATCTTCCGCCATTTCGGCTGACCGGCGCACAAGAGAAGAGGACCCTGGCCCCCGACAAGGCAGGGGCAAGGATCCTCTTCCCGCGAGACGATTCGAGGAACGCTTCTACAGAAAACCGGTCTGAACTCGTCTAGTCCCGGTAGATCGACTTCACCCCGCCCCAGGTAGATTCTTCGGTCGACACCGCGCATCCCTGCACGGTCAGGGTCAGATCACGGAAATCCCCCCAGTGACCAACCGTCGGACCCGGATTGCAGTTTGCGTCTCGATAGTCGGGATAGCCGGCCGGCTTCGCCGTCGGGCTGTTGCCACGCCATACGCCGTTGCCGATGCCCCACGTCATGCAGCTCGTGGTATAGCCCTGGAGCTTCGCGGACACCGAGTGGTTGCTCACCGAGCCGACCATGTTGTTGCTGACAAACTGCATGGTGCGCATCTCGACATACGTGTCGATCATCCCCGTGTACATGGCGTCGCCGCCACCCCACGGCCCGGAGCCGTCGAGCTGGACCATGCCACCAGCGTACTCGATCATGTAGATCCGCTGGCCGTTTCCGGCGAACACGAGATCGACGATCAACGTGACGTTCGTAACCTTCGGGCAGAGAACCTTCCAGTGCCCGCCCAGCGCCGCGCCGTTCCATGATTGCGCGTGCAGCACGTTCCCCAGCGCCAGGAAACCACCATTCCACGACGACGCCTCGCGGCCTTCATCGAAGTGCCCCAGGCTCGACTTGTATGTGCCGTTGACCGGCGGGCCGGCATGTACGGCAACCGAGCCGGCGACCAGCACCGCGGTCAGGATCGAAACCAGAATCGCATTCCTCATACCTTCGTCCTCCTTGAATCATCCACGCCCTTGAACTCTGCCGTTCAAATCCACACTGGTTCCGGCAGGTGACGAGGTGCCCTGCGCAATGAAACAACCCCGCCGGAACGCCACCCCTCAGCTCGTTTTACTTGCGATAGATCGCTTTCACACCGCCCCAGGTCTTCTGCTCGATACTCACGGTCTCACAACCGGTGATCGAGAACGTGATGCTGTCCACGTCACCCCACTCGCCGGGGCCAGCCGTGCCCACGTCCGCGCACACGAACCAGTCCCAGAAGTTGGGGAAGTTCGCCGGGAGCGGCCCGCCGGTGGTGTCGCCGAGCTTCTCGGCGTTCGACACCGAGAGCGCCATGCACTCGGTGTTGTATGCGACGAACGTAGCGGTCGCGTTCTGGTTGCGCACGGTGCCCACCTCGACGAAGTTCGCGTAGGTCTCGGTCACGATCGCTACCCACGTGTCGATGCTCGCGAGATACGACGGGTCACCGCCGTCCCACGGAGCCCCCGGCCCCGTGAGCCAGCAGAAGCCGCCCGTGTACGTCACGCGCCAGATCTTGATGCCGTTGCCCTGGGCGTTGACCGTATTGAGCAGAAGAGCCGGCGGAACAGCGATCCACGGGCAGTACCAGTGCCACTGCGAGCCCAGGGTCGCGCCATCCCACGACTGTTCGTTCAGCGTGTTGTTCACCATGAGTTTCCCGCCGAACCAGAGTTCGGAGTAGCGGCCGGGAAACATCGATCCACCGATGTCGGTGGACGTGTACGTTCCGTTCACCGGCGGTCCAGCCATGGCTGGAACGGCGATGACGATGGAGAGAAGAACCACGATAACAGCCTTCATACTCCTCCTCCTTAACCTCTTCTTGGAAACTCCCTGCCGATGAACGAGCACGGATCGCTCATTCGGCACGTCCTTCCCCGGCAGTAAGCGCCCGAATCAGCCTGATACAACCGGCGTGGGAACTTCCGAACCAGAGGGGACTGCGGTTCGCTTTTCAGGTACGCCCCAACACTGTGGCTCGCCGTTGCCGACCCTTGTTGCGGCAAAACGCGTCTGGTGCACACCAAGCCGGGCGCCGTTGACTTCAGGCACCCGGATATTCCTTGTGACGGCGTGATTGTACCATCGACGTTGGAAATCCGCAACGACGGTTTTGCAACTCCGCAATTGGAATATAGGATCGTCGGGTCGCCTATTCGTGTTTAGCGAAACGCGCGTCACCACAGACCATACGACACCCCCGCCTCGCAAAGAAAAGCTCCCCCGGCCGGCGGCCGGGGGAGCCTGTCCGCGCGTGCCGCGCGGGCCTCTGACGATCCGGTTACATCTGGTTCTGGTTGGCGATCATCGCCTCGCGCTGCTTCAACTGGTTCTGACGCACGATCTGCTTGCGCGCGTAGTCGCTCCAGAGCTGGTCGTTGGCGGCGACGGCCCGGTTGAACTTGTCGATCGCTTCGTCGAAGCGCTTCTGATCCTCGAGAATCTTGCCCCACACGCTGTACAGCCACGCGGGCTGGTTGTCCGCCGCGATGCCCTCTTCGATCACGATCAGCGCGTCGGCATCGCGTCCGGCCGCGCGGTAGCAGTCCGCCAGCGGGCCGTACAGGCCTTCCATCCGGCCGTCGAGAGACTTCACCTTCTCGAACGACTCTATCGCTTCCTTCCGATCGCCCTTCTGATAGAGCGCAATCGCGCGATTGCGGTACACCGTCGCGTCGGTCGGGTCGGCAGCGATGGCGCGATTCGAGAAGTCGACCGCACGCGTGTAGTCCTGCGCGTTGAGGCTCATCGCCGCGAGCCGCTTGAGCAGCCGAGCGTTGCCGGGATCGAACGAGAGGCCCGATTCGAGCCAGACCGCCGCCTGGGCGGAGTCTCCTCGTTTCTCCTCCACGCGCGCCAGCGCTTCGATTATATCGATGTTCTGCGGATTCAGGCTGAGCGCGGTCGTGTAGCACTCGACGGCGGCGGCGTAGTTCTCCACGCCGGCTTCGAACGCCGCGAACTGGAGCCATGCGTCTACGTTCTCCTTGTCGAGCGCAACGATCTCGCGGTAGCACTCGCGCGTCGAGGCGTCGTCTCCGAGCTTGCGGCAGTTGTAGGCCTTCGCCACCATGACTTCACGGCGGTTGGCTCCCTGTTCGAGGGCACGGTCGTAGGCGGTGTTGGAGCCGTCGAAATCACCGAGGACGCTGCGCACGTATCCCAGCAGCATCCAGCCATCGGGAAGCGCGGGCGTGCTGACGGTAACCTCTTCGGCCATCTTCGCCGCGGCGGGGTAGTCCTTCGCGGCAATCAGATTGCGCACTGTCGACAGTCTGACGTCGATCTCGGCCGAAAATGCGTGGGTGGATGAGTCGGCGCGAACCCCGGGGGCTGCCCCGACGGCGAGAAGCGTGGCGATTCCCAGTACAGCGGCGACGAGACGGCGCATGTATTTTTCCCTCCACACGGGACACGTACCAATTCCCGTGCCAATCAACCAATTACGCGTATCAACTGGGGCTTCCGGACCGTGGTGGGATGGTCCGGATCACTGGGGCGCTTCTAATTAGCGGAATATCAAGGGTCCTGTCAAGCGAAGCTTTTCACATATCCG
>CAZPUV010000232.1:0-4757 GCA_964589805.1 uncultured bacterium
CCGTCGATGTGGGGCCGGTTGACGCAGCGACGGAAGCCGGTGGGGTGCGCGCCCAGTCTACCGGGTAGAACTCGTCGACCAGGCAGGCCGCGGCGATGGCGAGGAAAACGGCTCTCACTCGGCCCGCAGCGCCGAAATGACGCGTCTGCGTCATTTGTCGCGCCCCTGCGCCCCCGGGGATGGTAGAATCCGGGCACGCTCAAGACGCGCGTCGAGGCTCCCTGACGCGTCGTGGAAGGGACGGGCTGGAACCTGCGATGAATTTCGTTGAAACAAAACTCAAAGGCGCTTACATCATCGATATCAGGAAGATCGAGGACGAACGCGGCTTTTTTGCCCGCGCCTGGTGTCGCGACGAGTTCAAGACACACGGCCTGAACCCCGATATGGTTCAGCTCAACGCTGCCTTCAGCCACAAGAAAGGCACGATTCGCGGCATGCATTTCCAGAAGCCGCCCTGGGAAGAAGCCAAACTGGTGCGTTGTACCCGGGGCGCGGTGTACGACGTCATCATCGATCTTCGCCGGGATTCGCCGACGCACGGACAATGGGCGGGCGTGGAACTGACGGAGCACAACGGCAGAATGCTCTATGCGCCGGCAGGCTTCGCGCATGGCTATCAGACACTGGCTGACAAGACGGAAATCTACTATCAGACCACACAGTTCTACGCACCCGACTTTGCGACCGGGGTGCGTTTTGATGATCCGGCTTTTCGAATCGTGTGGCCGCTTCCGGTCGGGGTCATCTCCGAACAGGACCGGAACTGGCCCGCATACCTTCTGTAGTCATCTGCCGGGTCTGCAATTGCAGCTCGACGAAAACACCTGGAAGGACGGGGCATGCGAACACTTGTGACGGGCAGCAGAGGCTACATCGGCGCCGTTCTCGTACCGATGCTTCGAGCGGAGGGACACGAAGTCGTGGGGCTCGACAGCGGGATCTTCGAACAATGCACGTTCGGCGACTGGGCTGATTCGCCTTCGTTTGTCCGGAAGGACATTCGCGACCTGTCCGCCTCGGATATCGAGGGATTCGACGCAGTGGTGCACCTCGCCGGTCTTTCGGACGATTCACTCGGTGCCCTGCTTCCAGCGCTGGCGGGTGAGATCAACCACGCCGCGTCCGTAAGACTGGCCGCGCTCGCGAAGTCGGCGGGAGCAGGTCGTTTCATCTTCGCATCCTCGTGCAGTATCTACGGGGATACCGGGGACGACCTCATCGACGAAGGGTCGAGTTTCAGCCCCGTCACTCCCTACGGCGAGTCGAAGATCCGGGTGGAGGAGGACGTCGCCAGAATGGCGGACGCCGACTTCAGCCCGGTGTTCCTCCGGATTGCGACCGCCTACGGCGTCTCGCCGCGGCTTCGCCTCGATCTCGTCCTGAACAACCTGGTTGCGTGGGCCTCCACCACGGGCCGGGTCTTCATCAAAGGCGATGGCACCCCCTGGCGACCGCTGGTTCACGTCGAAGACGTTTCCCGCGCGTTCGTCGCGGTCCTCAATGCGGATCGTGACCTTGTCCACAACGAGGCATTCCTGGTCGGCCGCGAGAACGAGAACTACCGGGTCAGGGAGATCGCCGAGGTTGTGCGGCAGACCGTACCCGGGTGTCATGTCGAGTACGCGCAGAACCCGAGTCCCGATCGACGGTGCTGTCGCGCCGATTTCGGCAGGATTGCCCGCACGCTTCCCGACTTCAAACCGCAGTGGGACATTCGGCGTGGAGCCGAGGAGCTGCACAACGCCTACAGACAGAACCAGCTGAACCTCGCCGACCTCGAGGGAACGAAGTACAAGCGCGTTGATACCATCAAGCGCATGCTGGAAGCCGACCAACTCCGGCATGATCTTCGCTGGAGAGAGCAATAGCGCACCGGCTTTCACCACGATAACGGCTCTATGGAAGGATGGTCATGATTGTGATCGATGGTCTCCTGCAGCAGCGTCTCATGCAGGGCAGCCCGATACGGGTCGGCCTGGTCGGCGCGGGCGCCTCGGCCCGCATGTCGGCGCTCCACCTGCTCACACCGGTCGACGGGATCCGACTGGTGGCGATCGCAAACCGAACTCTGGCGAGCGCTCGCCAGGCCTACGGGGACGGTGGCGCGGCCCCGGTTTCCGAGGTGACAACCGTGGCGGCCCTGGAGGACGCGATCGCGCGGGGCACGTACGCCGTCACCGCTGACGCCACCCTGCTGTGCGACGCGAGTGCGATCGATGTGATCGTCGACTCGACCGGAACCGTGGAGTTCGGGGCGCAACTGGCGATGCGCGCAATCCAGAATCACAAGCACGTCGTGCTCGTGAACGCCGAACTAGATTCGACGCTGGGCCCGATCCTCAAGGTCCGCGCCGATGAAGCCGGCGTGACCATTACCAACACGGACGGGGACGAGCCCGGGGTGGCGATGACTCTCGTACGCTATCTCAGATCGATCGGCCTCAAACCCGTTGCCGCCGGCAACCTCAAGGGAATGGTCGATCGCTACCGGACGCCGGATACCCAGCGCAGTTTTGCGGCCAGGTACTCGATGAACCCCCGGATCGTGACTTCATTCGCGGACGGAACCAAGTTGTGCATGGAGTCGACGCTCCTCGCGAACGCGACCGGTTTCAAGGTCGGCAAACGGGGGATGTACGGTTTTCCCTGCGATCACGTCAATGAGATCGTCAAGCACCTGCCCCTGAAGCAACTGATGGATGGCGGGATGGTCGATTACGCGCTCGGCGCCGCACCGCACACGGGCGCGTTCGTCGTGGTCCACGAGGAACATCCGATCCGGAAACAGCATCTGGCGTACTACAAGATGGGCGACGGTCCGCTGTACGTCTTCTATACCCCTTATCATCTCCCGCACCTTCAGATTGCTTCCACCATCGCCAGGGCCGTGCTGCAGGGCGACGCCACCGTGGCACCGCGCGGGGCACCGGTGTGCGGTGTCGCAACGGTTGCAAAGAAGGACCTCAAGGCCGGCGAAGTGCTTGACGGCGTGGGTGGCTTTGCGAGCTACGGTCTCATCGAGAACGCGGACGTATTCGACGCGGAGAACCTACTGCCGATGGGGCTTTCGGAGGGCGGCCGCGTCATGAGGGACATGCGCAAGGACGACCCGATAACATTCGCGGATGTTCAGCTCCCCGAGGGGCGCTTCTGCGACAGACTCTACGCGGAGCAGAAGCGGCATTTCGCTTCCGAACAAAGCCGTTCCGTCAACTCCGCCGGGCGCAGCCATGAGTAGGAACATCCAGGATGGAAACGGGACCCTGTGGGGAGACGGCGTTTGCACCGTGTGCGGAGCGAAGGACTTCCACGACGTTCTTTCGATCAAGAGCATCCCGGCGCAGGATGGAGTCCTGTGGCCGACACAGGCCCAGGCTCTCGCTGCTCCGCGGGGAGATATCACGCTGAGCCTGTGTTCGAACTGCGGTTTCGTCGGGAACCGGACATTCCAGCCCGAACTCCTGAAGTTCATCGGGTACAACGTCTCGCTCGAGTACTCTCCGCTCTACCAGAACTTCATCAAGACACTGGCCACCGGGCTCATCGAGCGCTACGACGTCCGGGGCAAGACGGTTCTCGACATCGGCTGCGGGAACGGCTTCTTCCTAAGGACCATCTGTGCCCTGGGCGGCAATCGCGGGGTGGGCTTCGACCCGAGCTACACCGACCTCACCGGCGGTGACGCGAAGGTGCGGGACATCCAGTTCATCAAGGATTACTACTCTGAGGACCACACCGGGTATCACGGCGACCTGGTGTGTTGCCGGCAGGTCATCGACCATCTGGGGAGCCCGAAGGCCTTCCTGAAGATGGTCCGGCGCCTGATCGGGGAGAAGATGGACTGCGTGGTGTACTTCGAGGTGCCGAACCCGGAACGAAGACTCCAGCAGTTTGTCCCGTGGAACGTCGGCTACGAACACGGTTCCTGGTTCTTTCCGGAGTCGTTCCGCCTGTTCTTCGAATTGAGCGGCTTCGAGGTGAAGCGTCTCTCACCCTGTCACAGCGGAGACTACCTCGGGATCGAGGCTATCCCGGTACCGGGCTCGACGGTTGCCGGGAAGCCGGTATCGAAGACCGAAACCGGCCGGTTGGCCAGCGCGCTCAAGACACTCTCCTCGCAGTTCGAACACGAAGTGGCTGAATGGAAGCTGCGTCTGGATCGAATGGAGAAGGACGGCATCCGCGCCATTCCCTGGGGCGCGGGAGAACACGGGATCGGTTTCATGAGCATCCTCGACATTCGAGAACTGATGCCCTTCATCGTCGACATCAATCCCGGCAGGACCGGGAAGTACATCCCGGGCACCGGACAGAAAGTGGTACCGCCCGAGTTCCTGCCGGATGTGATCATCATCACGAATCCGACTTACAAGACTGAGATCGAAGAACACGCCCGGAAGCTGGGCGTCGCGTGCGACTTCCTGGTTCTCTGAGGCCCGGGCGGAGCGGGCCCGACCGGGACATGGCTCCGCCCTGACGGCCGCCGGGCGGCGGGCCGTCGAAGGAGTCCGGATGGAATTCGATCGCCTCCCCGGGGACCGGGAAGCCTAGCCAATGATGGTGTCCCGGATGAATCCCCAGAGGCTGGCGAGGACAGTCCCGATCACCTTCACCGTGGCGAGTGCCACGATGGAAATGAACGCGGCCAGCAGCCCGTACTCGATCAGGTCCTCCCCGGTCTGGTCACGAAACATCCGCTTGATGCGATCCACGGAACTCTCCTTTGCTTGTGGCAGTCGTTGTTACTCGCCGCG
>CAZPUV010000233.1:0-4708 GCA_964589805.1 uncultured bacterium
ACCCGCCCCGCGGCCATCCAGTGGCTGCTGGAAGTTCGCCGCTACCGGGAACTCTTCTTCTTCCTGATCTGGCGCGATGTCAAGATCCGGTACAAGCAGACGCTGCTGGGGGCGTCCTGGGCCATCATCCAGCCGTTCTTCATGATGGTCGTGTTCACGCTCATGTTCGGACGCATGGCGAAACTGCCCAGCGAGGGTGTCCCTTACCCGATCTTCTCGTACGCGGCCCTCGTGCCCTGGACCTACTTCCAGTACGCCGTGTCACAATCCGGAAACAGCCTGGTCGCCAATTCCAAACTGATCAGCAAGGTCTACTTTCCGCGCGCGATCATTCCCACGTCCTCGGCGCTCGGTGGCCTCGTGGACTTCGGCATCGCGTCGCTGGTGCTGATCGGCATGATGTTCTACTACGGGATGCCCGTGCAGGCCGGCCTGCTCCTCTGGCCGTTGTTCCTCATCCCCCTGGTGGCGTTCGCGACGGCCCTGGGGATGATCTTCTCGGCGCTCAACGTCAAGTATCGCGACATCAAGTATACGATTCCTTTTTTCATTCAAGCGATGCTGTTCCTGTCGCCCGTCATATACGGCACCACGACCGTGCCCGAGAAGTACCGATTGGTTCTGCAGTTCAACCCGCTGGTCGGAATCATCGACGCGTTTCGCGCCGCGGCCCTCCCGACGCGCTCGATCGACTGGCCCACGCTGGCGATCTCGTGCGGCGTCACCGCGGTGCTGCTCGTCGTGGCAAGCGTCTATTTTCATCGTACGGAGCGGTCGTTCGCGGACCTGATCTAGTCATGGAGCAACGATGAGCGTATCCATTGTCGCGGAGAACATCACCAAACAGTACCGCCTGGGGGCACTGCGGCACGAGACCATGCTGCGCGAGGTCATCGTCGGCATGTTCCGTCGCAGGCGCAGGCGGGCAGAGAACACGATTCTGGCCCTCGACAACCTGTCGTTCAGTGTCGACGAGGGCGAGGTCGTTGGCATCATCGGGCGCAACGGCGCGGACAAGAGCACGCTGCTCAAGGTCCTGTCGAAGATCACGTATCCGACATCCGGGCGCCTGCACGTGAACGGCCGCGTGGCTTCGCTCATCGAGGTGGGAACGGGGTTTCACGACGAATTGACGGGCAGGGAGAACGTGTATCTCAACGGTTCCATCCTCGGCATGCGCAAACGCGAGATCAACGAGCGCTTCGACCAGATCGTCGATTTCGCCGGGGTGGAGCAGTTCATCGATACGCCGATCAAGCGTTATTCGTCGGGAATGCGCCTGCGCCTCGGGTTCGCGGTTGCCGCCCACATGGATCCGGACGTCCTGTTCGTGGACGAGGTTCTCGCGGTGGGTGACGTCGAATTCCAGAAGAAGTGCCTCAACGCCATGGACAACCTTCGCACCGGCGGGAGAACGGTCCTGTTCGTCTCGCACAACATGGCCGCCATCGAGAACCTCTGCCCCCGCACCATCTGGATCGACGCCGGGAAACTCCATCAGGACGGGCCATCTACGGAGGTCATCGCGGCATACCTCGCGACCTTTTCCGAGGCCCAGCGGGCCGGATACGACCTCGAACACGTGCGCGGGCGGACGGGGAACGGCGCAGCGCGCTTTACGCGGGTCGATTTTCACGACGAAGACGGCAATCCAACCGCTGTGTTCCGCAGCGGCGAGCCGCTGCGCGCCCGCTTCCACTACCGGGCCAAGGAGCGCATCCGCGACCCCCATTTTGCGATGGCGATCTATTCGGACATGGGGACGCGCATTCTCACCGTGAGCACCTGGCACGCCGGCTATCACATCCCGAGCATCGACCCGGGCGAAGGCACGATCGACCTCGTGATCGACGACCTGTTTCTCCAGCCAAACCGCTACTACGTGACACTCTGGATCTCCAGCACGGGGCAGTGGTACGACCGGATCGAACACTGCATCGCCCTCGACGTGGAGGAGTCCAACGCCTACGACAACCAGGGCCGAGGCGTCGACGCGCGCTGGGGTCTGGTGTACATGCCCTCGCGCTGGAAGCTCGCGGACGGCGCCCCGACCGGGGACCAGGACGTACCCGCAGACAAGGGTCTCTGATTCGACCGTGAAGTTCCTCGTCTACATTCCGCGCCGTCGCATGCTGCCGGGAGTGCTGCTCGTCGCCGTCGTCGTTGCGATCCTGGCGCGTTTCCTCCCGTGGTGGGTGTTCGTGCCCGCCACGGTGGTGCTCGTGGCCGGATACGCGGCGATGGAGTCTATCGCGGTGCGCAATCGATATCAGGCCGTCCTGGACGGCATTCGCAAGATCCACGGCGAAGCGATCGGCGAACTCGACCATATCCGCCCGGGCGAAGTGGACGAGGCGATCTACAAGGCTCTCAAGGAGGTCGCGACCGAACTCGAGCGCAAGAATTTCCAGCTGGTCGAGAAGAACATCCAGCTCCTCTCCATCAAGGAAATCGGTCTGACTCTCGTATCATCGCTCGACGAGTCCAAGGTGGTCGACGCGGTGATCAACTTCCTGTCCAAGGGGCTGGGCTACCGCGAGCTCTTCGTCGGCATATTCGATCCGGACGGCGAGGCGCTGAACTTCTACGTGTTCCGGGACACGCCCGAGGGCCACTCTCACGGCCAGGAACGCATCCCGCTGTCGCGACTGGACGGACTCCTCGGCAAGGCGGTTCAGATGCACCAGTCGGTCCTGATACGGGATCCCGAGATGCATCGCATCGGCACCGTTGACGGGGAGGTCCTGTTCGCCGACAGCACGATGAGTTCTTTCATCATCGTGCCGCTCGTCAAGAGCGGCGCCACCCAGGGGTGCGAGGACCGCGCCGACTGCATCCTGCGCATGACCCAGGTCCGGCGGGAGACGGCGGCGATGGAACACGGTTACCGCTGTCCGGCCTGCGAGCGAATCCCCGTGCTCGGGGTGGTCGGCGTGACCGACGGATTCAAGGCCGCGTCGCTCAGTCGTGTGGACCTCGTGTCGGTGGAGACCCTCGGCGTCCAGCTCGCGACCATGCTCGAGAACAACCGTCTCTTCGCGGAACTCCAGCAGGAGGAGAGCTTCCGGGACAACGTGATCAACAGCATGATGAACAGCCTCATCACCGTCGACGAAGGGGGGCGCGTGCTGTTCGCCAATCACCTTGCCGAGGAAATCAGCGGCTACACGGTCGCGGAACTGCGCGGGATCCACGTCCAGAACCTCATCCTGGACAGCCCCGTCGGCTCGGGCGAGAACCCGGTCATGCGCACCGTGCGCACGGGCCGCCGCGCGGTCCAGCAGGAGGCATGGCTGCTCAAGAAGGACGGCGGCAAGGACCCGATCCTGCTCAACACCACGCTGCTCCTCGACGAGAAGAAGCAGCCCCAGGGCGCGCTGGCCGTGTTCACCGACATCGCGCGCCAGCGGCGGCTGGAGGAACAGGTGGCGCACCTCGACAAACTCGCGGCCCTGGGCCGTTTCTCGACGAGCATCGCCCACGAGATACGCAATCCGCTCACCGGCATCGCGGCGGGCATCCAGTACCTCCAGCGGGCGGGCGAGGTCAAGGACAGCCAGCGGGAGAACATCGAGTTCATCCTGAAAGAGGTGAGGCGTATCGACCGCCTGATCGGAGACCTGATGAGCGTCGTGCGCGTCAGCGATCTGATCTATGCCCCGACCACGCTTGAGGTTCTGGTTCGCGACAGCATCTCCACCATGTCGGATCTCTCCGCGCGAAAGGGCGTGTCCGTTGAAGCCGAGTTCCCGGCGGCTCCGCGCGAGGTCGTCGTGGACGCGGACCGTATCACGCAGGTCCTCATCAACGTGATCAAGAACGCGATCGAGGCAAGCCAGGCCCACAGCAAGGTCACCGTCTCGGTATCGTTCGCGCCGGAAGCAAAGGACGTTCTGTTTGACGCGGTGGGCGATTTTGCTATCATCCGGGTACACGACAACGGGTTGGGCCTCACCGACGAAGACAAGTTGCGCGTATTCGAGCCGTTCTTCACCAAGAAGAGCGGGGGCACGGGGCTGGGGCTCTACGTGACCCATAGTATCATCGAGCGCCACGGCGGCTATATCTACGTGGACAGCGAGTATGGCGTGGGTACCACGTTCTCGATCTATTTACCCGTGAAGCAGGTGCACCATGGAGACTCCCGTGAAATCGGTCATCCTGTTGGTGGATGACCAGGACACGATCCGGTTCTTTCTCGAGAAGACGCTGAAGCAGGAGGGCTACGAAGCCGTCACGGCCCGTACCGGCGCCGAGGCGATCGAGAAGGCACGCACGGTGGTGCCCGATCTGGTCCTGCTCGACCTCAAGCTCCCGGACATGGACGGTCTCGAGGTCCTGCGCCGCATCAAGGAGATCTTCCCGGAAATCGGTGTCGTGATGATCACGGCCTTCGGCGACATCGAGACCGCGGTCAACGCGATGAAGAACGGCGCCTACGACTTCGTGAGCAAGCCCATCAATCTGGACCAGCTCCTGATGGTGATCAAGAAGGGACTGGAGAGCGAACGACTCAACCGCGAAGTCCTGCAGCTCAAGCGTCAGATGGATCCCGAGGTCGGCTTCGACTACATCCTCGGGGACAGCGCGGCGATGAAACGGGTCTACGAGATCGTGCAACAGGTGGCGAAGAGCGACACCACCACCGTGCTCATCGAGGGCGAGAGCGGCGTGGGCAAGGAGATGGTCGCCCGTCTGATACACCGCT
>CAZPUV010000234.1:0-4707 GCA_964589805.1 uncultured bacterium
GGCGAGAAGAAGCGCAACGAGATCCTCCAGATGGCGATTCTCGACCCCCGCCTCTGCATCCTCGATGAGACCGACTCCGGCCTCGACATCGACGCCTTGCGGGTGGTCGCGAGCGGCGTCAACGCGCTGCGCGGCCCCGGGCGTTCGATGGTCGTCATCACGCACTATCAGCGCCTGTTGAACTATATCGTGCCGGATATCGTCCACGTGTTCGTGGACGGGAAGATCATCAAGACGGGCGACAAGAGCCTGGCACTCGAACTGGAGAAGGAAGGCTACGCGGAGGTGACGGGCTGATGCCGGGAGTCGCCGTCTATGAGAAGGCGTTCTCGGAGCTGGAACCGGGACTGCGCAAGGCGGGACCGGACTGGGTCCATGAACTGCGCCGCTCAGCCATCGACCGCTTCCGCACGCTGGGCTTCCCTTCCCTCCGCGAAGAAGAATGGCGCTTCACGCGCACGCGCCCCATTGCCGAACTGGACTTCGTCCCCGCGGGCGAGGGGCGAGCGCCGGATGACAAGATGATCCGGGCCCGCACTTTCGACGACAGCGGCTGCCTGCGCGTCGTGCTCGTGAACGGGCGCGTCACCGACAGGACGGGCGCGAAGCTCCCGAAGGGAGTCCGGGTCATGAGCCTGGCCGCGGCCATGCAGGACCACCCCGAGCAGGTACGCACGCTACTCAACAGCGGGATCAACGTGGATGACCAGCGGTTCGCCGCGCTCAACACCGCCTTTCTCGCCGACGGAGTCTACATCGAGCTCGCCGACGACACGGTGCTCGACGTGCCCGTACACATCGTTCACGTGGCCGCCGAATCCGATTCGCCCCTGATGCTCCATCCCCGCCTCCTCGTCCGGGTGGGGCGAAACGCGGGGGGAGAGATCATCGAGAGCTACATCGGAGCGGGCGACACCCAGTATTTCACCAACGTCGTCACCGAAATCGTATGCGGCGAGAACTCTTCTCTGCGCCACAGCAAGATCCAGAAAGAGAGCCCGAAAGCCTTCCATATCGCGTTGCAGCACGCAACGCTGGCGGCAAACGCCCGCTTCTCGACGCTGAGTGTCACCATGGGCGGCATGCTGGTCCGAAACGATGTGCACGCCATCCTCGACGGGGAGGGCATCGACGCCCGCGTGGACGGACTCTACCTTGCCGGGGGCCGGCAGCATGTGGACAACCACACGTTCATACGCCACGCCAGGCCGCATTGCCACAGTTTCGAGCTCTACAAGGGAATTCTGGACGATCACGCGCGTGGGGTGTTCAATGGCCGCATCTACGTGGATCGAGACGCCCAGAAGACCGACGCCAAGCAGGAGAACAACTGCATGCTCCTGTCCGACGACGCCCGCATCAACTCGAATCCGCAGCTCGAGATTTTTGCGGACGACGTCAAGTGCACGCACGGCGCCGCCATCGGGAAGACCGACGAGACGGCGCTCTTCTACCTGCGGTCGCGAGGCATCCCCGCCGACGCGGCGCGTGACATCATGGTGTACGCGTTCGCGAGCGAGCTGTTCGAGCGCGTCGACATCGAGCCGCTGAGACTCCGGCTCGAGGCGGAACTCTTCGCCTGGCTGGAGCGGTCCCGTGCGGGGCGCGCTGCCTAACCCCGCCATGGAGGTGGCCGGGATGACAAGGACTCACCAGGAAGCCGGCGCGCCGGCGTTCGATGCCGCGCGGATCCGGCGGGACTTCCCCGCCCTCCACCAGGAGGTGCGCGGGAAACCGCTCGTCTATCTCGACAGCGCCGCTACGTCGCAGAAACCACGCGCGGTCATCGACGCCATCGGCACCTACTACGAACGACACAATGCCAACGTGCATCGGGGCGTCCACGCGTTGAGCGTGCGCGCCACGGAACTCTACGAGGGCGCCCGGGAAAAGGCGCGCGCCTTCATCAACGCCGCAGGCGCCGAAGAAGTGATCTTCGTTCGCGGCACCACCGAGGGCATCAATCTCGTGGCCTCCTCGTTCGGACAGGCCCGCGTGCGAAGCGGCGATGAGATCCTCATCACCGCCATGGAACACCACTCGAACATCGTTCCCTGGCAGATGCTCTGCCAGCGCACAGGCGCCGAACTCAAGGTGCTCCCCATGGGCCGCGACGGCGATCTCGTGATGAAGGAACTCCCGGGAATGCTCAACGAACGCACGCGTCTCGTTGCCGTTACGCACGTATCCAATTCACTCGGGACCGTCAATCCGGTTGCGGAGATCATCGCGATCGCCCACGAGCGGGAGATCCCGGTGCTCGTGGACGGCGCGCAGGCGGTGCCACACTTTCGGGTGGACGTCCGCGACATCGACGCGGACTTCTACGTCTTCTCGGGCCACAAGATGTACGGACCCACGGGCGTGGGCGTCGTCTACGCGAGGAAGTCGATCCTGGAGACGCTCCCCCCGTTCCAGGGCGGCGGCGACATGATCGCCTCCGTGACGTTCGAGAAGACGACCTACAACACGCTGCCGCACCGCTTCGAAGCGGGGACCCCGGACATAGCCGCGGCGGTCGGCCTGGGCGCCGCCATCGATTACATCCATGCGGCGGGTTTCTCCGCCATCGAGCGCCACGAGGACGAGCTGGTCGCTTTCGCCGTGGATGCGATCGCCTCCGTGCCCGGCGTCACCCTGGTCGGTACGCCGCGCCGCCGTGCCGGTGTCGTGTCGTTCACGCTGGAAGGCGTCCACCCGCACGACGTCGGGATGATCCTCGACAACGACGGCATCGCCATCCGTGCGGGACATCACTGCACGCAGCCGGTTATGGACTTCTACGGCATCCCGGCGACCAATCGGGTCTCGCTCGCGCTCTACAACACCCGGGCGGATGTCGAGCGTCTGATCGCGGGGCTGAGTCACGTACGCAAGGTGTTCGGTTCATGAGGTCATTCATCCATGAGTGAGATGCGAGAGCTGTATCAGGAGGTCATTCTCGATCATCACCGGCATCCGCGGAACTTCGGCCCCCTCGAAGGGGCCAGCCACCGCGCCGAGGGATTCAACCCCCTGTGCGGTGACCGCATCACGGTCTATGCGCTCGTCGAGCGTGACGTGGTCCGCGAGATCTCTTTCGACGGGAGCGGTTGTGCGATCTGTGTCGCCGCCGCGTCCGTGATGACGGATGAGCTCAAGGGAATGACGATCGAAGAGGTCGAGAAAGTCTACGGAAGCTTCCACGACGTCGTGACCGGGGATTCGTCCGATCCGGTCGACGCGGAGGCACTCGGAAAACTGGCCGTATTCTCGGGGGTGCGGGAGTTTCCCGTGCGCGTGAAGTGCGCCACACTTCCGTGGCACGCGCTCCGGGCCGCGCTCAGGAACCCGGACGGCAGGCCGGTGACCACGGAGTAGCCCGATGAGCCAGGAACTGCGCGAGAAGATCGTGGCCGCGTTGAAGACGTGCTACGACCCGGAAATCCCGATCGACATCTGGGAGCTCGGCTTGATCTATGACATCGGTATTGCGGAGCCGGGTGACGTCACGATCACGATGACGCTCACAACACCGCACTGCCCCGCCGCCGAGACGCTTCCCGTCGACGTCGAACAGAAGGTGGCCTCGGTTGAGGGCGTCGCTTCGGTCAAGGTGGACATCACCTGGGAGCCGGCGTGGTCGCCGCAGATGATGTCGGAGGCGGCACGCCTCGAGTTGAATCTCTAAGGAGGAAGAAGAGCAATGTTGTATCCGCCGGAAATCACGGAACCCTGTCGCCAGGACCTCGTCCAGGCCGGGATCGTCGAACTCAAGACCCCGCAGGACGTCGACACGATCCTGAAGGACCAGAAGGGTACCGCGCTCATCGTGGTGAACAGCGTGTGCGGGTGCGCCGCCGGCATGGCCCGGCCGGGCGTCAAGATGGCGCTCAAGCACGACAAGCGCCCGGACAAGCTCGCCACCGTCTTCGCGGGTGTGGACAAGGCCGCGACCGAACAGGCGCGCAAGTACATCGCCGGCTATCCGCCCTCATCGCCTTCCATCGCGCTCTTCAAGGACGGGAATCCGGTCTTCGTGCTGGAGCGATGGCAGATCGAGGGCCGCAGCCCGCAGGAGATTGCTTACCAGCTCGTCGAAGCGTTCGACGAGTTCTGTTGACCCGTCATGAGCATGGCCTTGTTCCCCGACTTCCCCGGCAACGCCCGGCTCTGGGTGTATCCGCTCTCACAACCGCTTTCGGAGGCGGGCCGAGCGCGGGTCACGGCACAATTGAGCGGGTTCCTGCACGAATGGAACTCGCACGGTGCCCCGGTCATCGGTGCGTTCGAGATCGTCGAGAACCGCTTCGTGATGATCGCGGGTTACGTGGCCGACGGAGTGTCGGGATGCTCGACAGACTCGATGATGCGTGTGATGAAGGAGCTCCGTGAGCAGGACGGAATCGACGGGTTCGACCGTTCGCTGGTGTTCTTCCGCGACGCGGATGGCGTCCTGCGCTCCGTGACCCGGGAGGAATTCCGGGCGCTGGTCGCGGCAGGACAGGTGGACGCGGACACCACCGTCTTCGACGCGACCATCACCCTGGTCGGGGATCTGCGCGAAGGGCGCTTCGAAACCACGTTCGGGAGTTCGTGGCACGCCCGCGCGTTTTCGTGACCCCCTAGCGGGCTCCCAGCTCGTTGATCCGCCATACCATCTCGATCAGGCGCGACGGGTTCTGGCGGTTGAAAGAGAAGACGATTCGCGGTTTTTCCATCAATTCG
>CAZPUV010000235.1:0-4684 GCA_964589805.1 uncultured bacterium
ATCGGCCGGGTGGCGAGACGCATCTGGGCCAAGGCGATGAAGCACAAGTACGGTGCCGACGAGCGGTCGCAGATGCTCAAGTACCACATCCAGACGTCGGGCCGGTCGTTGCACGCGCAGGAAATCGGCTTCAACGACATCAGGACAACGCTGCAGGCGCTGTACGCGATCTACGACAACTGCAATTCGTTGCACACGAACGCCTACGACGAGGCCATCACCACGCCGACCGAGGAATCGGTGAGACGCGCGATGGCGATCCAGCTCATCATCAACAAGGAACTGGGTCTGGCGAAGAACGAGAACCCGCTCCAGGGTTCGTTCGTGATCGAGGAGCTGACCGACCTCGTCGAAGAGGCTGTGCTGGCCGAGTTCGACCGCATCACCGAACGTGGTGGCGTGCTGGGCGCGATGGAGACCATGTACCAGCGGGGCAAGATACAGGAGGAGAGCCTCTACTACGAAACACTCAAGCACTCCGGGGAGCTTCCGGTGATCGGGGTGAACACATTCCTGTCCGCCGAGGGCTCGCCCACCGTGCTCCCCCGCGAAGTGATCCGCGCCACCGAGGAGGAGAAGCAGCGGCAGATCGATACCGTTCGTGCGCTCCACGAGCGGGCGGGTGAACGGGCCGCGGCCTCGCTGCGCGAGATCCAGAGGGCCGCCGTGGAGAACCGCAACATCTTCGACCACCTCATGGAGGGCGCGAAGGTGTGCTCGCTCGGCACCGTGACGCGCGCGCTCTTCGAAGTCGGCGGCGAGTATCGCCGCAACATGTAGCCGGAAGCTCGTGCGCACCGGCGGTCCTGATCTGCTCCGCCGGATGCGTGGACACGCCTGCCTTCCCTGTCCCTTCCTCCGTTGATGATGTGATACGATCCGCCGTCGATGGCCCTCGGGCTCTTCGCGCTCATCCTGCTCGCGGCGTTGCTCCACGCCGGCTGGAACTTCTTCGCCAAACGATCCGGTGGAAGCCTGACGGTGCTGTGGCTCGGCGCGGCTGTGTCCACCCTGGCGACGCTTCCCGTCGCGGTCGCGGTGCAGTGGGGGCGGCCGCTGCCCCTCGACGGGCTGCTCATCGGATCCGCGAGCGGCGTGATCCACGGCGTGTACTGGTGGGGTCTCGCGCGGATGTACCGGCACGGCGACATCTCCCTCGCATACCCCATCGCGCGCGGCAGCGGGGTCATGGGCACCGCACTCGGCGCCGCCCTGCTGGTTCGCGAACCGATGTCGAGCGGGGGGTTGTTCGGCATCGCCTGCGTCAGCATCGGGGTCCTGGCGCTTGGTTTTCAGAGACACTCGAGCGCGATCCGCGCACGCGCGGTGGCGCTGGCCCTGCTCACCGGCGCGAGCATCACCGGTTATTCGCTCATCGACGACCAGGGTGTCGAGCGCATGAGTCCGCCCGTCTACCTCGCGATCGAAACCGGGGTGGGCGCGGCGATCGTGGGTCTCGCGGGCTGGAAGAGGCTCCGGGCATCCATTCGTCCCATGTACAGCAGGCACGCGACGACAGTCTGGATCATCGGCATCGTGTCTCCCGTCACCTACCTGATCGTGCTGTTCGCGTATTCGCTGGGGCCGGTCGGCTACGTGGTGGCCGTGCGCGAGTTCTCGGTGGTCGTCGCCGCGGTGCTGGGGGCCAGATTTCTCGGCGAACGCATCGGATGGTGGCGCCGTGCGGGGATTGCCATGGTGGTGACGGGAATGGTGCTGATCAAGCTGGCCTGACGGACGCCGCGCGGCGTTGACCCGCCGGGACCCGGAGACTACACTGGATCTCCACCCCGACCGAAAGGATGTTTCGGATGCGCGGACACTTCCCCCTCTACGTCATCGTGTTCCTGAGCGGCGCGGTCGTGCTGGCCATCGAAATCGTGGGGACGCGCGTGCTCGGCCCCTTCTACGGTGTCAGCATCTTCCTCTGGTCCGCGCTCATCACGGTGACCCTCGCCGCGCTGAGCGTGGGTTACGCTGTGGGCGGCCGGTGGGCCGACCGAGGACCGCGTTACGCGCGTCTCGGTGTCATACTCGCCGCGGCGGGGTTGTGGATCCTGGCCACCATCTGGCTGAAGCGTCCGGTCATCGCGGCGGTGGAGCCACTCGGCATCCGCGGCGCGGTACTCGGGGCGGCGACCCTCCTGTTCTTTCCCCCGCTCGCCCTGCTCGGCATGGTCAGCCCCTTCGCGATCCGGCTGCGCGCGGAGCACCTCGGCGAGGTAGGGAGAACGGCGGGGAACATCTACGCGGTGTCGACGGTGGCGAGCGTGGTGGGTGCGCTCGCCACGGGCTTCTACCTCGTCCCCGTGCTCGGAATCAACCGGTTGATTGCGACCTGCGCCGCACTCCTGTTCGCCGCGTCGATCATCGCTTTCCGCGGCGGGCGTTCGGGCGGAAGGACGGTCGCGATGAGTCTTCTCGTGCCGGTCGGGCTCGGCTGGCTGGGAGCGGTGGCGCCGGTAGAGCGCGTGGGCAGACCGGATGCGCTCATCTGGATGGAGCAGAGCCCGTACGCAGACCTGCGCGTGCTGGACTGGGAGGATGCGCGTTATCTCCTGATCGATGGAGGTACGCACACGATCGTCGATCGGCAGAGCGGTCACACCGTGTTTCCGTACGCGGTGGTTCTCGACATCCCGCGCCACATGTTCACACGCCCGGGCGACATGCTGCTCATCGGGCTCGGCGGCGGTTCCGTGGCACAGGATTATTACCGCAAGGGGTGGCGGGTGGAATCCGTGGAGATCGATGCGGCGGTGGTCCGCATCGCAGAGCAGTTCTTTTCGGTCTCACTCGACAGCGCGCACGTCCACGTCATGGACGGCCGGGAGTTTCTGCTCACCACGGACCACACCTACGACCTGATCGTGATGGACGCCTTCGGGAGCAGTTCCATCCCGTTTCACCTCGTCACGAGGGAGATGTTTGCGCTCGTGAAGGCTCATCTCAAGCCGGGAGGCGTGGTCGCGGTGAACACCGAGACCCGCGAATGGAATGACATCCTGACGCGATCGCTCGCTGCCACCGTGGGCACGCAGTTCCGAAATGTCACCGTGCTTCCCACTTCGGAGCCGCCCAACACGCTCGGCAACGTGGTCCTGCTCGCGTCGGATCGGGACATCGAGATCGACGAGGATGTGCTCGGCAATCCCTACGACTACGTGCGGTATCCCTATCTCCACTGGACCGTCGTCGAACGCAATCACGCGTGGGCGAACCGGTTCGTGGCAGACACGCGCGGAGTGCCGGTTCTAACCGACGACGTCAATCCGGTGAGCGTGTGGTCGGAGGGGATCAACTGGGAATCGCGCAAGGGGATGCACACGCGCCTGTCCTGGCACCGCCTGACGTACTGAGGGAACCGACGGCGTCAACGCAGCGGGCCGACAGGGCCGGTTTCCACGATGACGACGGGATAGCCTTCGATCTGCGACGGGATGCGCGCCTCCAGGCCGGGGAAGCCTCCGGCGACCGCGACACGGATGCAGACCCGGCCATCGGCCGTCGTCCCTTCGAAGACTCCCGCGACTCCATCGATAGCCAGCAGCGCGGCGGCGTGGTCCTGGATCACCCGGTCGATTGGCTTCAAAGCCGACTCCTCGGGAAAAAGAGCACCCGCCCCGGCGAGCCGGAGCGGGTGCTGATCATCGAACCGTTGGCTGGTTCTCCCGTCCTACTGCCCGACCATCGACGCGCCGAGCTTGCTCAGCACGGTGTTGATCGGATTCGCAATCGCGATCGCGGACCTGGTGCACTGGACACTGCCCGCAAAGCAAAGGCCCACCGCGCGCGGGTTCGTGCTCGCATCCTCGAGAAGGAGGGAGCCCGAATCGCCGCCGTTCTGGAACTTGCAGCGCGCGTTGTCGATGACGATCTGGTTGGTGTAGCTCTGCGTGAACGATGTCCCGCCCGCGCACTCGTTCTCGTAGGTAATCGAGAACGCGCCGTTTACGGCGGACACGAAACTCCGGGTGAGTCCGGTGGTGCGGCCCATCTTCTTCACGTTGAGCCCCACCGACGCGTTGAGCGTGCTCGCCGAAATCGTGCCCACGTTGAGAATGGCCCCGGTCTCGTCCACCTGGCCCGCGATCACCGCGGCGATACCCGCATCGACGGCGTTGCCGCCGCCGTCCGGGAGCGTTCCGCCGTTCGCGACGAGGGTCGCCACGTTGATCGAGTTGTTGGCGTTGCACGACACGTCGATGAGCCCGGGCTGAACCACCGGGTCGCCCGCCGACGCGACACGGCCGTTGCCGCCGTTGACGATGTCGGCGTAGAGCACGTGGTAGTTGGACAGCACGTACTTCGTGCCGCCCTTCTGCACCAGCGCGCCCAGCGTGCCACCACAGCAGTAGCCGTTCGCGAGGTCATACCGCCAGCCGCCCGACGTTCCCATCTTCACCGGAGGTGACTGGGGATCCTGCCCTGACGGTCCGCCGCCGCCGCCCGGAGGCCCTTTGTAGGGCTTGATGGCGCCGGAGACCCGCTCAACCACGCGGAAGCCCTCGTATTCCTTCTTCAACCGGCCGGGTGGCACCTGTTCTTTCGTGTAGATCACGACGACCGGCTTGCCATGCTCGTCGGCACCGATCGCGGTTCCCGCGACACCCTCGGTCTGAAGGATTTCGGGAATGTGGCGATTGTGGACGCCGATTGCACGATCGAAGTCCGCACGGTTCGC
>CAZPUV010000236.1:0-4650 GCA_964589805.1 uncultured bacterium
CTTTCGTTGAAGAGGTGCGGGTTCCGCCGTGCGCGGCTTCCTACGCCCGCTCCATCAGAATCGCCAGTTCCGACCGCGCTCCCACGTCGAAGGTTCTCTTGATCCGATACCCGTGTCGAGACAGGAATGCCACGATCTCCGCGTGCATCGCGGACTGGAACACGATGTTCCTCGCCGTCGGCAGGAGACCGACCGCGCCCTTGAACACCTCCAGTTCGTGTCCGTTCACGGTGGCCTTGATCACGTCGGGCGCGCGAACGTTTCCGGACCGGGCGTAATCATCGAGGCTGATCGTCTCGACCGTCAGGACGTCTTCGAGGTAGTCGCGGTGGAACGACGCTTCCGCCATCGTCCGGTTCCGGAAGCGGAACTCCATCTTCCGGCCGGATTCGGAGGAAACCGCGCGGTTGGTGGTTCGCACGTTGGCAAGTCTCTGCAGCTCGATGTTCTTCGTGAGACACCGGTGGACGAGCGGGTTGGCCTCGAAGGCGTGCAACACGCCTCGCTCGCCGATCGCCCGGGCGGCCGGGATCGTGTACTCGCCCGTGGTCGCACCCACCTCGAAGACGACATCGCCTTCTCGAAGGCTGTCGATGAAGCGCTCGTGTCTGTCCGCGAACTCCATGACCCAGATGGCCTGCGGCCGGTCCGCGGTGGGAACGAACCAGGAGCGCCCGCCGAGGTCGGCGCGGTAGACGCCGTCGTCTTCGACGACCCTGAGTCCGCGGTAACGGAAGCGGCCGTGGAGTGCCCGCATCTGCCGAACCAGGTTCTTGATCACAACCCCGATGTCACACGTGAACTCGCCGTTCGCCTGCACGAGGCACCCTGCCTGCGTGCCGGAAGTGGCGCGAAGTATAGTCGCTGTGACCGGTACCGGCAAGCGTCCCGGACCGAAGCGGCGCGCGGGCCCCGGACGCGCCGTTCCCACCGTGCGCGAGCGCGTCCCGCGGCTGCTCGTGGCAGCAGGGCTGCGCTGGACCTTCCACGAATTCTGACAAGGCGGTGGCGCGCCGCCGCAAATGGCGGTAACATCCGGGGACGAGCCGCCTACACGCAAGGAGAGTGAAATGAAGAGAGGTCTCAGCGGGATAATGCTGTTCTTGATGATCACCGGACCGGGCTTTGTCCGCACGGCCGCCGCCCAGGACAACCCGTTCTTCGCCCCGTACGGTACGCCGTTCGATGTGCCGCCGTTCGATCGGATCAGCATCGAGCACTACATGCCGGCCTTCGAGAAGGGAATTGCCGATCAGAAGAAGGAAGTGGAGGCGATCCGGGACAACCCGGAAGCGCCCACGTTCGCCAACACGGTGGAAGCGCTCGAAGCGACCGGCGTTCTCCTGTCGCGCGTGGGCGACGTGTTCTTCAACATGAACTCGGCCGAAACCAACGACGAAATGCAGGCGATCGCGCGGGATGTCGCGCCGAAGCTTTCGGCGCTGAACGACGATATCTTCCTCGATCCCGTGCTCTTTGCCCGCGTCAAGGCGGTCTATGACAAGCGCGACAAGGCGAAGCTCAACGCCGAGCAGCGCCGGTTGCTGCAGGAGACGTACAAGGAATTCGTGCGGGGCGGAGCCAATCTGTCCGAGTCGGACAAGCAGGAGTTCCGCGAGATCAACGAGCGCCTGTCACTTCTCTCGCTCAAGTTCGGCGAGAACATCCTGGCCGAGGAGAACCGCTACGAGCTCGTCGTCGACAACCCGGCCGACCTCGCCGGCCTGTCGCAGAAGGACATCGACGCCGCCGCGCAGACCGCGAAGGACCGGGGCCACGAGGGCAAGTGGGTGTTCACCCTGCACAAGCCGAGCCTGATTCCGTTCCTCACGTACGCCGAGAATCGCGCCCTGCGGGAGAAGATCTACCAGGGCTACTGCGAGCGCGGCAACCACGGCGACGAGTACGACAACAAGGAGATTCTGAAGGAGCAGGCGACACTGCGCGCCCGCCGCGCCGCATTGCTTGGTTACAAGAATCACGCCGCGTACGTTCTGGACGACAACATGGCCAAGACGCCCGAGAACGTCTATGAACTGCTCGACAAACTGTGGAAACCGGCGCTGGCCCGCGCCGTCGCCGAGCGCGATGCCATGCAGGCCATGGTGGATGCCGAGGGCGGCAACTTCAAGATCGCGTCCTGGGACTGGTGGTACTACGCGGAGAAGGTCAAGAAGGCGAAGTACGACTTCGACGACTCGGTGCTGCGCCCGTACTTCGAACTCGACAACGTCCGCAAGGGGGCATTCGAGACCGCGACGCGGCTCTTCGGCATCACGTTCGAGGAGCGCTTCGACCTGCCGAAGTACCACGACGAGGTCCGCACGTTCGAGGTCAAGGACCGGGACGGCTCTCATCTGGCCGTGTACTACGTCGACTACCATCCCCGTCCGGGAAAACGCAACGGTGCGTGGATGAGCGAATACCGCCAGCAGAAGCGCGTGAAGGGGAAGGACCAGCGGCCGATCATCGTGAACGTGTCGAACGTTTCACGGGCGACCGCGGACGAGCCCGCGCTGCTCTCGCTGGACGAGGTCAGTACGCTGTTCCACGAGTTCGGTCACGCGCTCCACGGCATGCTCTCCAATGTGACCTACGCGAGCCTCGCCGGCACGAACGTGGCGAGGGATTTCGTGGAAATGCCGTCGCAGGTGATCGAGAACTGGGCCACGGAGCCAGAGGTCATGAAGCTCTACGCCCGGCACTGGAAGACGGGCGAGACGATTCCGGACGACCTGATGGCCAAGATGGACAACGCGCGCTACTTCAACCAGGGGTTCGCGACGGTCGAGTACCTGGCGGCGTCGTACCTGGACATGGACTGGCACACGCTCGCGGGCAATGTGCCCGAAGACGTGATCGCCTTCGAGGCGCAGCGACTGAATGCGCTCGGTCTCATTCCGGAAATCGTGGCGCGTTACCGGAGTTCGTATTTCCGGCACATCTTCGGCGGCGGCTATTCGGCAGGCTACTACAGCTACATCTGGGCCGAGGTCGTGGATGCGGATGCGTTCCAGGCGTTCAAGGAGGCCGGTCTGTTCGATCGGAAGACGGCCGACCGCTTCCGCAAGTACATCCTCGCCGCCGGGGGTACCGATGAACCGATGGCCCTCTACAAGAAGTTCCGCGGCCGTGAACCGAAGATCGAACCTCTCCTCGAGCGGCGCGGTCTGAAGACCGGGTCGTAGACCCTCGACGGACGCCCGCGGCAGCGCGGGCGTCCGCCCCGGGCTCGCCATGCCAGTCGCATTCCTCCGCGCGGTGAACGTGGGCGGCCGGACCGTCCGGATGGAGGAACTGCCGGGGGATCGCATGCCGCCGTACGCCGCGTTGCTCCCGTACGGCGCGGTCGGTGTCGGGATTCACGTGCTCGACAACGCGTGGGCGGCGATACTCCTCTATCACGTCGGGATCGTCGTCCTCGCCCGGCACGGATTGCGGCGAGTGCGCAGAAGGCCGGTGTTTCGACCGGGTGTGCCGTCGATCGCATTCCTGATCGCCTGCCTCGCCGCGGGTCCGGTCGTTCACCTCCTGTTTCCGTGGATCACGACGAGTTCGTGGGACGCGACACTCGGTGACCTCGGGCTGGGCGGGTGGTCCTGGCTGCTCTTCATCCCGTACTTCGCGCTCGTACACCCGATTCTCGAACAGGTGTTCTGGCGCGAGTACACCCGGGATCGAGCGGGGTGGCTGTGCCGGGAGGACTTCCTGTTCGCGGGGTATCACGCGCTGGTCGTGTCCCTCTTCGTTACGTGGCCGTGGGTGATCGTGTCCCTGCTTGTGTTGGTGGAATCGTCGATGGCGTGGCGGCGCCTGCGGGCCTGGAGCGGAGGACTGGTGACTCCGATCGTCACACACGTCGCCGCGGACGCGAGTATCATCCTGGCCGCGCACGTGGTTGCCGGGATGTGATGCGGTGGGTATGTTAGGATCAGGCCGGTTGACGGAGACGGGAGGTCCCATGCAGGCGAGAGTGAGAAGATGGGTGTCGTCCGCGCTCATCATCGCTTCGATGGTGGCGGTGGCCAGGGCGGAGCGTACGCGCGAACCACTGGTAGGCAGACCGTGCGAAGGGTGCGAAGCGGTGTTCGAGGGGCTTCCGGAGGCGATTCCTTCGAAGGTCCGGATCGGTCGCGAAGACGAGCCAGGTGAACCGATGCGCATCGACGGCACTGTGTTCGATGCGAAGGGCCGGCCCGTGGCCGGCGTTATCGTCTACGCCTACCACACCGACCACGAGGGGATCTATCCGACGGGTGACCGCAGTGTTGGAGCGGCGGGATATCGCCACGGCAGGCTCCGGGCGTGGGCGAAGACCGACGAGAATGGTCGTTACTGCTTAGAGACGATCCGGCCGGCGGGTTATCCCGGCACGACGCTCCCGTCGCACGTGCACATGCACGTGATCGAAGTCGGCCGGTGCACGTATTACATCGACGACGTTCTGTTCGACGACGACCCCCGCCTGACACCGGAGACGCGACGGAGCATGACGACCGGGCGCGGAGGCAATGGCGTGGCCACGCCGAAGAAGGATGGCTCGGGGGTCTGGATCGTCACGCGCGACATCCGGCTGGGAGAGAAGGTGCCCGGTTACCCGGAACGCCCCGGAGACTGAAGTCCCGGAACCCGTGAGACCCGCCTTCCATT
>CAZPUV010000237.1:0-4636 GCA_964589805.1 uncultured bacterium
GCCTCGAAGACGGTGGTGAGATTCAACGGATACGCGTCGCGCGAGAGGAGCAGCCGGCCGGTGGGGTGGCCGAGCATGGTGGTGTGCCTGTTGGACACCGCCTTCACGACGCGCTCGGTCATCTGCGCCTCCGAGCCGGTGAACTGGCCGTGCACGGAGGCGACGACGTAGTCGAACGACGAGAGCGTCTCGTCGTCGTAGTCGAGCGAGCCATCCAGTAGAATGTCGCTCTCGATCCCCGCGAACACGACGAAGGGTTTCAACTCGGCGTTGATCGCCTCTATCTCCTTCCGCTGCTGCTTCACCTTCTCGACCGAAAGACCGTTGGCATACACGGCGGTCTTGCTGTGGTCGGCGATCCCGAAGTAGTCGTGGCCGAGCGCCTTCGCCGCGAGCGCCATCTCGCGGAGCGTCGAGCGGCCGTCGCTGTCGGTGCTGTGGCAGTGGAACACGCCGCGGATGTCTCTGGCTTCGATCAACTCGGGGAGGGCGTGCTCCGCGGCGGCTTCGATCTCGCCCGAGTTCTCGCGCAGTTCGGGCGGGATGTAGTCGAGGCCGAGTTTCTTGAAGAGCGCGGGTTCGTCGGCGACCTTCACCGCCTTCTCGCCCTTGAAGAGACCGTACTCGTTCAGTTTGTAGTTCTTCTTCTTCGCGATGGCGCGGATCTCGGTGTTGTGCGCCTTGCTGCCGGTGAAGTAATGGAGTGCCGCGGGGAACTCGTCGTCTTTGACCACGCGCAGGTCGACGTGGATGCCGGATTTCAGAATCACGCTCGACTTGGTCGGCCCCCTGCCCACCAGGGTTGCGACCTCCGGCATGGTGGTGAACGCCTCCATGGCGGGTTCGGGGTCGGCCGCGGTGGCGAGGATGTCGACGTCGCCGATGGTCTCCCTGTGTCGCCGGAGGCTCCCGCCGATGATGCAGCGCGCCACCCCGGGAACCTTTTCGACGACGGCGAGCACGGCCTCGGCGTCGGCGAGTGCGGCGCTGTAGAGGAAGCGTTGCGCGTACTTGCGGTGGCGCGCGATGGCGGCGAGGATGTTGGTCTGCGTCTTCTCGCCGAAGCCGGGGAGCACGGCGAGCTTGCCGTCGCGCCCGGCCTGCTCGAGTGATTCGATCGAATCGACGCCGAGCTTGTCGTACACCGCCTTCACTTTCTTCGGCCCCATGCCGGAGATGCGCAGCATCTCGAGCACGCCCGCGGGCACCTTCGCGCGCAAGCGCTCGTACTCACCGAACGTGCCCGTCTCGAGCATCGACTTGATGTCCGCGAATATCCCCTTGCCGATGCCGCGCACGTCGAGGAGTTCCTCGCTCGCCACCATGGCAACGAGGTCGCCGGTAAGATCCTCGATGGCGCGCGCCGCATTGTAGAATGCTCGGATGCGGAACGGATTGTCGCCGAGTATCTCGAGCATCGCGGCCACGTCGTCGAGACGGTCGACGACGTCGGCCCGGGTGAGGGGCGTACGGGGGGATGATGGCTTTCCCGAGCCGGCCACGGTCAGCCGTCCTAGGGAGCGGACGACGTGGCGTCGTCAGGCTCTCCCGCGTCGACGGGTACCAGCGCTCGCTCGCGCGAAATGAGCCGGTCGAAATCGACGCGGTCCGCGTCGATTTCGGGTGCCCGCGCGAACGTGAACGCTTCCTGCTCCGCGGCGTCGAAGATGCCGGGCGATCCCGCCGGGTAGCGGATGGCGTCGAAGTTCACCCGCGCATCGATCTTGTTGTCCGATGCGATCTTCGCACCGCGCTTCATGTGCTTGAGCTTGCCGATCATGACGAGTTGCTCGACGTCCTTGTGGGTCTCGCAGACCGCCTGGAGCACGCCCGTCACGCGCCCCGACACGCCGAAGGAACCGTCCGCGGTGTTGATGTAGAGTTCGTCGGCGACCGCGGCGAACTCGTCGTGCCAGAACACGCGGTCGCGCGCCGCAAAAGCGATGATCACGATGACGTATGCGCCCCTGCGTTTGTACTCGTGCGCGCGCCACAGCAGGGAGGCGACGCCCAGGTCCTCGCCCAGCAGCACGACCTTTCCGTCGGCGTCGGTGCGGCACGGCGAACCCAGGGGACCTCGCACCTGGAAGACTTCGTCACCCTGCGCGAGAACCATCAGGCGCTCGCTCGGGAGATCCCGGCCCTGCTCGACCACGGTGAAGGTTCCGGCTTCCGGATCGACACCGGCGATGGGAAGCGTCACGGTGGGACCGTCCACGTTGACATGGATGTCGACGTATTGCCCGGGTCGCGCACTTGCGGCGATCGCGGGCATGCGGATCTCCATGAGGAACGTGTCCTCGTTGAACGATTGCTTGCGTTCGATGGTAAACATCGCAGTCCTCAACCGCGCACGTTAACCCAGCCGCGCTTGCCAAGGCAAGCACTCACTCGGTCCGAAACATGGCGCGCGGCCGCCACGTTCCGGCCGCGGCCGATCTCGGGCCCGTACGGCCCTGCCGGGAAACCGATTGACTTTGCAGCCGTCCGGACGGTAAATTGTCCCCTGGCCAGTCTGCGGTTTCACCGCGCAATCTCCAACCTTCAGGAGCCTCGATGAAGGAGACCATGCACAAAGCGGATCTCAAGTGGAACGAACTGCCGTTCGACTACGTACGGACGGACTGCCACGTCGTTTATTCCTATCGTGACGGAAAGTGGGACGCGGGCGAGGTCGTCGAAGGCGACCAGATCTCGATGTCCATCGCATCCACCTGCCTCCACTACGGCCAGGAGTGCTTCGAAGGCCTCAAGGTCTATGAAACGAAGGACGGCCGCGCCATCGCGTTTCGCCCGCGCGAGAACGCGGCGCGCATGGCGTACACGGCCAAGAAGCTCCTCATGGTCGGGCCACCCGAAGACATGTTCGTGGAGGGCGTGGACCGCGCGGTGAATCTCAACCGCCGTTTCGTTCCACCGTACGGCAGCGGCGCGTCTCTCTACGTTCGTCCGCTTCTCATCGGCACCACCGGCACGGTGGGCATCAAGCCGTCGCGCGAGTACAAGTTGCTCGTGTTCGTGAGCCCGGTGGGGCCGTACTTCAAGACGGGTTTGAAGCCGGTTCGCCTCTGGGTGGAGACCGACGTCGAGCGGGCATCGGCCGGCGGCGTCGGCGACGCGAAGACGGGCGGCAACTACGCGGCCGGCCTGCGCGCCACGTGTGGCGCGCGTGAAAAGGGCTACGCCGAGGTTCTCTTCCTCGACGCCCGGCACAAGAAATACGTCGACGAGTCGGGAAGTTCGAACTTCTTCGCCATCACGAAGGATGGCAAGTACGTGACGCCGAAGTCTCCGTCGATCCTGGCCAGCATCACGAACAAGAGCCTGATGGAACTTGCGCGGGACATGGGCATCACGGTGGAGCGCCGCGCGGTCGAGGTGACGGAACTGCCGCAGTTCGTCGAGGCGGGACTGATCGGCACGGCGACGATCATCGCGCCCGTGTATGCGATCCAGCACGGCGACAAACTGATCGAGTACTGCGGGCCGAACGAAGTCGGACCCGTGAGCGCGAAGTTGCGCGAAGCGCTGCTCGCGGTGCAGACCGGCGACGCGCCCGATCCGCACGGCTGGACACACGAGATCAAACTGGACTAGACGCGCCCGTGGCGCCGGGAAACAGGGGCTCCTTCGCACACGGAGGAGCCCCTTTCTTTTGAGGCATGAACACCATCGAGAAACGCCAGCTCACGCTCACCTGCGAGGTCGATCCGTACCGGTCGGGATGGACGATCGTCGAGTTCCTGGCCCATCGCTTCAAGTATCACACCGCGGAGGGCTGGGAGAAGCGCGTCCGCGACCGCCAGGTGCGCGTGAACCACGCCGACGTGGAACCCGGTCACGTGGTGAACCGCGGCGACCAGGTTCGCTACACGATCTGGCACGCAGAGCCGCCGGTCGACGACGACTACGACGTGCTCTTCGACGACGATCACTACCTGGCGGTGGCCAAGTCGGGAAACTGCCCGGTACACGCGTGCGGAATCTACATCGTCAACACGCTGATCGCGCGCCTGCGCAGCGATTACGGGCCCCGCGTGACCCTCGCGCACCGTCTCGACCGCGAAACCAGCGGGGTCGTGATCCTGGCCAAGAATCGCGAGGCCAACCGGCGGCTGGCCGGGATGTTCGAGCGCGGTGAGGTGGCGAAGACGTACCTGGCCGTGGTGTTCGGACGCGTGCCGGAGCGTGACTTCGTGATCGACGCACCGATCGGCAAGGTGGACGCTCGCTTTCAGTATCCGGTGGAATACGCCTGGGGCAAGGACCACGACCTGGCGACCTACCTGCCCAAACGCCGTGTCGACCCGGAGGGAAAGCCGGCGCGCACGCGCGTCGAGGTGATCGGGCACGACGGGGAATTCACGACACTCCGGCTCACACCCGAGCAGGGACGCACCAACCAGATCCGCGTTCACCTCGCGCACGCCGGTCACCCGCTGGTGGGCGACAAGATCTACGCGCTCTCCGGTGACGTCCGCGACGAGCAGCTGCGCGAAGGTCTCACGGAGCGCGTGCGCGCGGCCCTCGTGCTCGAACGCCACGCGCTGCACTGCGAAACGCTTGCGTTCACGCACCCGATGACCGGGTCGCCGGCCTCGATCACCGCACGCATCCCCGAAGATCTCCGGCGGTT
>CAZPUV010000238.1:0-4633 GCA_964589805.1 uncultured bacterium
CGGGGGTGTCGACGATGTTGATCGTCAGATCCTTGTACTTGAACGACGCGTTCTTGGAGAAGATCGTGATGCCCCGCTCCTTCTCCAGCGGGTTGGAGTCGAGGATCGTCACCTCGCCTTCCTTGAACGTGTGCGCCCCGCTCTGTTTGAGGAGCGCGTCCACGAGCGTGGTCTTGCCGTGGTCGACATGGGCGATGATGGCGATGTTGCGGACGTCTTTGCGTCGTTTCTGGGTCGGCATGAACTCTGTTTCCGTTCCGCCCCGGTCGGGGCCATTGTTCCGGCCTTCCGGCCAGCATGAGGAAGGGCCGTGGAACGGCCCTCATTGCGCCCCGCAGGGAAAGCACCGTAATATAGGCGATAACCGTGTCGGTGGCAACGCGGAAAACACGCCGGAACGGCATGAAAGGCACCGGGTTATGGCGCGCGCCTTCGGGCCCGGTCGACGTGTTCGTGTGAAGGGAGCAGGGAAGATGATCAGTTTCGGCGCGGAAGCCGTGCGACACGGCGGGCCGTGAAGCCGCGGCGTTTCGGGAGGCGGAAGCGCTCGCGCCGCCGCCGCGTTCTCTACGCGCTGGGCTGGGCCGCGATCGCCTGGGTCACGGTCACTCTGGTGCCCGTGCTGGCGCTGCGGTGGATCGATCCGCCGACGACGGCGTTCATCATGGAACGACGCGCCGAGGGAATCCTCTCCCCGTCCCGCCGTGCGCCGATCGCCTACACGTGGACCGACTGGAAGGACATCTCTCCAGGTATGAAGCTGGCGGTGGTGGCTGCGGAGGACCAGCGCTTCCTGGAGCACCGCGGATTCGATTTCGACGCCATCGAGAAGGCGGTCGAGCAGGGGCGGCGGCGCGGGAAGTTGCGCGGAGCGAGCACCATCTCGCAGCAGGTGGCGAAGAACCTGTTTCTCTGGCCGGGCCGGAACTTCGTTCGCAAGGGACTAGAGGCCTGGTTCACGGTCCTGATCGAGGCGACCTGGCCGAAGCGCCGCATCCTCGAGGTGTACCTGAACGTCGCGGAATTCGGCGACGGCGTCTACGGCGTGGGTGCCGCCTCGCGCCGCTTCTTCGAACGGAGTCCAAAGCGCCTGACCCGTCACCAGGCGGCGCTGCTCGCCGCCGTCCTGCCGAGTCCCAAGCGCTACCGGGTGGAGCGACCGGGCACGTACGTGCTCAGACGGTCGTGGTGGGTGGAGCGACAGATGGCGCATCTCGGCGAGGATCATCTTCGGGTGCTGGAGGAGGGCCGTTGAGGCGCCGCGCGGGAATCATGATGCCGCTGCGCTACCTGTGGGCCTCGCCGCTGACCGTCCTCGGGCTGCTCGTGGCGGGTGTTGCCGCGTGCAGCGGAGGACGGATCCGGCGCGTGGACGGCGTGATCGAGGCCCACGGTGGAGCCGCGGTGTTCCTGCTGCGCCGGGTGGTGCCGCTGCGGGGAGGTGCTTCGGCCATGACGCTGGGTCACGTGGTGATCGGTCGCGACCCGGGGTGTCTGGAACGAACGCGCGCGCACGAGCGCACCCATGTCCGGCAGTGCGAGCGCTGGGGGCCGCTGTTCGTGCCCGCGTACGCACTCGCATCATTGCTCGCGCTGGTACGCGGCCGGCACTATTACCGGGACAACCGTTTCGAACGGGAGGCGGTCGTGGAGGCGGGTGGCAGGATGCCCGTTACGCGACAGCGGTCCGGGTGAGGTTGGTGACCACCGGATCAAGGCGCTCGAAGGCTGTGCGCAGCGCGCGCTCGACCTCGTCCGGGGTATCGGCGCGCGCGAAGATGAAACCGACGTAGAGGAAACCGTCGGGCAGCGGATCGAGAAACTGTCCCGGCCGCGCGGTCACGATGATCTCGTCGATTCCGGGCACCTCGCACGCCGCGGAGACGCCCCGCACCTCGGCGAAGTTCCCCCGGCCGGGAGACTGCATCATCCAGACGCCCGCGGCCCGGTCGGGAACCGGAGGGACGGAACCCAGGATGCCGAGCGCGTGCTGGAGAATGACGTCTTCGAGCGACCGCCCGTCGGCGAATCGAAGCACGCGCGAACAGAGGCCCCCGATGGAACGCGCGTGCACCTCGATGGGAAACACGCCCTCCTCGTTGCCCCGCAACTCCACGTGCACGGGTCCGTGCCGGAGGCCGATGGCCGCGACGGCGCGGCGGGTCATCGCAACGACAGCCTCCTGCGTGCTCGCCGGATGGCGCGACGGGGTCACGTACATCGTCTCCGGAAAATACGGCCCCTCGAGCGGGTCCGGCTTGTCGAAGACCGCGAGCACATGCAGCACGCCGTCGGTCACGAGTCCCTCCACGGCCACTTCCCAGCCGGGAATATAGGACTCGGCCAGCAGGTTGCCGCGCGCGACCGCGTCGTACCGGGGCGAGTCGGTGGCTGCGATGGGTCCGATGCGTCGACACGCTTCGACGAAGGATCGGGCGTCGTCCACGCGAACGACGCCGCGGCTCGCGGCCATGGCGAGTGGTTTGACCACCAGCGGGAACGTCAGGCCCGGCAGTGACGACTCCGGGGACGCGATCGGAACGAGGCGAAACTCGGGACCGGGAAGTCCTGCGTCGCGCATGCGCTGGCGCCCCGTGAACTTGTTGAGCGCAGCACGCACGGCCGCCGGCTGGTTGCAGGGAAGATCGAGCGCTTCCGAGATCACGGCCGCGGCGAGTGTCGACTGGTCGTCGACGGCGACCACGGCGTCCACTGGATGACGCGCGGCGAAGATCCTCGCGCGGTAGGCCGCGTCGGCCGGGTTGGCGAAATCGAAGGTCGGCAGCCCGACCGGGTCAAGATGCGAGAGGGAACTCGGCGTTTCGGACGCGATGCTGAGTTCCACGGGCAGCTTCTTCGCCGCCCGCACGAAGGCCTCCGCACGATACGTGGAGGTGGGAACGAGGAGAAGGAGTCGTGGCTTCATCACTTTGAAGACGGCGCGTAGTAGGGATTGCGTCCGGACGCGTGGTCCGTCGTGTCCAGAATCTCGCCAACCTCGGGCACTTCGTCGCGGATGGTTCGTTCCACGCCGTACTTGAGCGTTACGCTCACCATGCCGCAACCCTGGCAGCCGCCGCCGAACTCGAGAAACACCGTGTTGTTGCTCACGTCAAGGAGGTTGACCACGCCGCCGTGGGCCGCGACCGCGGGGTTGATCGTTCCGTCGAGCACCTGCTGGACACGGCGCCGGAGTTCTTCGGGTGCAAGCTGGTTGCTGCGCACCTCTTCGGCGATCATCGGTTGTCCCGACGCGATCGCGTCGCGGATCGCAGCCCCCACGAGCGGGACACGATCTTCCCAGTCCGCGTCACCGGCGAGCGAGAGTCTCACCACGTCGTTGTTGACGAGCACGTCGGCGACCCCCTCGATCGCGAAGAGGCTGTCGATGAGAATCGAGCCGCGCGAATGCTCGCGTTCGCTGAAGTACGCCGAAGAGTCGGGGTAGAGCGGTTCGCTCGTCTTGAAGGTGCACTGCTCGGGGTGCATCATCGACTGCGACGCGTCGACGCGGAGCGTACGCCCGCCGGGAAGTTCGAAATTGAGGCTCAGGTCATCCATCGTGGGGTCCATAATAGGGAACGCGGCGCAGCATGGCAAGCCCGGGCTGATGGTCCCGGTCAGAACGGAAGGGAGTCCGCCGGACTCCCGACTGGCTCCGCTCAGCAGAACCAGTCCTCGGTGAGGTGCGGGGTCGGCCCCGTGCCCCTCGTCACGGGCGTGCGGCTCCCGGTGCCGACCAGCCCCCGGATGCGCTCGAACTGGTCGGGTGCGGGGGTGCCGGCGTTGCGCATGTCTTCGGCCGCGCGCGCGATGCTTCGCTGTAGGCTGTCCATCCCGGGATCGGGGTGGTGCCAGCGGTAACTCATCATCTCCCGATCGAAACCGTCCACGCACCCAGCGATGGTTTCGTCGGCGAGCAGAAGAGAACCTTCGGGAAGCAGCAGGCGGATCGAGTACTGCACGGCGTCGATGTTGTCCACGAGTCCCTCGGTGGCGACGATGTCGAGGAGTTCGGAGAACGATGCCCGCGATTCCCAAGGTGTGAACGGAATCAGGGTGGGGCGGAGCGCCAGGCCGCGCCGGCGGAAGCGACGCACGACCTCCAGCGCGACGGACCGTGAGTGTCCCTTGTTCAATTGCGCCAGCACGGTGTCGTTCATCGACTCCAGCGCGGTGACCACGAATACGCTGCCGAGTTCCTGCAGTTCGTCGACGGCGTCCATGTGCCCGTGCAGGTGCTCGATCTTGGCCGTGTAGTCGAACGTGAGACCGGCGAACCGCGAGGCCATGGTTCTGGCAATGCGAAGCGCGTGACCGGGCCCGTTGAGGAAATCCGGGTCGGCGAAGGTGATGTGACGGGCGCCGCGCTCGACGAGCGCTGCGATGTCCTGGATGACATGGTCCTCCGGCAGTGCGTAGAACGTGCCCTGGTACGAGGGCGGGAGTGGACAGTGCCGGCACGAATGCTTGCAGCCGCGGGTCGTCTGCACATAGCCCACTTCGCGGCGCGAGTCGCCGATGACGAGACGTGCGTAGTGTTCGCGGTGGGTGATTGCGTCCCGCGCGGGAACGAGCGACATGGCGCGGCCGGGCGAGCGACGCGCCGGATCGGCGTCCTCGGGTGGACGAA
>CAZPUV010000239.1:0-4625 GCA_964589805.1 uncultured bacterium
CGGATCACGACGAACTTGCCGATCTTGCGCTTGAACGCCTTGTTGGTATCGGTCTCCACCGCGAACAGGTAGACACCGCTCGTGATGTCCTGCCCGTTTCGACTCACGAGCGGCCACTTCACGGTGCCGTTGCCGGTGCGCCCGTCGAACGCCAGTTCCTGCACGAGGTCACCGGCGAGCGTGAAGATCCGGATCGTGCCACGATCGAACGGGAGGTTGCGGAACTCCACCTTGATCCCCGTCGGGTCGTCGTTGTTGGGACCCAGCGTCCACGGCGCCATCGACTCGGTCGTGGCCGGGTTGGGCACCACGTACACCTGGTCCTCGTTGTAGGCCCAGTCGACCTGCGACGGACCGCGCGGCTCGATGAAGATGAAGTTCGACGACGGGTCGCCGACGAGGCCCTCCGAGAACGCTCCCGAACTGGCCACCGCATGGTCGCTCGCCGTGATGGCATAGAAGTAGGGACGGCCGCGGTGCATGGAACGATCCACGTACCGGTAGTACTGGCGGCCCTTGTCCGTCAGACCGAGCTCCCACGCCGCGAGTGTGCCGAGTGTGTCGCACACCTGGGGCGTCACTCCCTGCGGGCACGGGGGCGTCGCCCCGGGGAACTCGAGCAGGTACTGCTTCATCGAGTTGATCATGTCGCGCTTCACCCGGGCGGAGAGAATACTCCGCAGCGGATCGTACCGGAACTTCTCGAGGCCGGTGTCTTCGCCGAAGTTGTTGACGAGGTCCATGCCCACGAGGAGCTTCCAGAGTTCCTTCGGGGGGCCGTTGGAGGCGGACGTCCCCGTCGGCCGCGTCCAGTTGTCGGCACGGAAGATCCGGTACCCCTCGAAGTCGAACAGGGTCGGATCCTTCACGTCCGGCTGCGTCTCGCTGAAGTTGTCCCAGTAGATCGTGACCCCGTCCTTCGAGGTGTCGTCGATGCGGAAGTTCGGCGGAGGTGGCGCGGTTCCCACGATCCAGAACACCTGCGCCTCCTGCCCGTTGACGCCGGTCATGTACTTGAGCGTGTCGGCGCTGGCCGGGTCGTAACCGCAGGCCAGGCGGAAGGCGTCTTCCTGCCCGCAGTCGTTGTTGATCCAGATCGTCTGGCCGCGCGGCACGCTGATCGGGGGCGCATCCTTGAACCGGCAGGTATCGATCGCGATCCCGGTCGCGGGCCCGTCCACGCGGGTCTCGCGGCCGGCGATGCCGGTGGTCGGGTTGCCGTCCAGGTTGAACCAGGCTCCCTCGAACGTCAGCTGCGCGTTGGCCCCGTTCGCGATCATTCCGTCGCGCCGGTTGCCGATGACGAACGCGGTCTGGAAGACCAGCGTGCTCCCGGGCGCCAGTTCCTTGAACGGGCCCGCCGCCATCAGCATGCGGTAGTCGCGCGGCACCTGGGCGTCGCGCTCGATGGCCTTGGACGAGAGCAGCTCGTAGCGTTCGAAGTCGTTGGTCGGATCTCCGCCCTCTTCGAACGAGGCGCTGCCCGAGAAGTTCGCGTACGTGCGGATTCCCACACGTTTGGGGGCGCGTTCGCCGTTCGGATCGATCGTATGGTCGAGGAACATGATGCCGAGATAGCCGAGCGTGCGGTCGCCGTCACCGTCGGCATCGAACACGAACGCGATGTCCATCGATACCGGGCCGAGGTCGGTGCACAGCACCGGGACGCTCACGAAACCCGTCGCGTCGTCCTCCCAGTAGTTGTCCATGTCGCGCGGACCCGCGTCGCCATCGGCGAAGAACCCGATGAACACGTCCTCGAGCACGTTGGTTCCCTGATTCGTGATGATGAACTGGGCGCCGATGAAATCGTCGAAGCGGTCCTCCTCCCACTGGTAGCTCTCCTGGCGCACGTGGAGGTTCAGCGGGTTGTGCTGCGGATAGATCTGCGTGGCCGACGGCTGGTCGTCGGTGTACTGGCACACGAACATCTGCTTGGAGACGGCCGCGAAGTCCTCGTCGATGAGACCATCACCGTCGTCGTCGTAGCCATTCAGCCAGTCCTCGTCCACCTTGCCGTCGCGGTCGTCGTCCTTTCCCGCCGAGGGCGCGCGGTTACCGCCCCGGGTTCCCTCCGAAGCGCGGTACATGATGTCGCGCGTGTCCTGCGACGGGCGGAACTCGAACTGGTACGCCGCCACGGACACCGCCGGGATGCCTCCCTTGAGCGCGCCCACCCAGAGGCCGGCGACGAAGAGATACTCGACGCCGCTCCCGGCCGGCCACTGCGCCGAGGGAGCCTCCGCGAACGGGAGGCTGGATCCGGGCCAGGAACCGAACTGACCCCAGTTGCCGACGTGCATCTGCAGTTCACCCACGTTGTGCACGTTGGAACCATCGAGCACGAAGACACGGTTCGGGCCCGTCTGGCCCTTCTTGATCAGCTCGGTCGGGTTATCGACGCGCGCGAAGACGAGGGACGGAATCACGCCGGCCAGGACGACAACTGAGAGGCCGACGGACCATGCGTTGCGCTTTCTCATCCCGGTATCCTTCCTTCAAGTCGGGAAGACCGCTAAGTCAAGTTCTGGAAACAGGCTGCTTGGCCGGCCGATCACGGCCCAGACGAGTGGTGGGATCACAGGAAAATTGCCACGGAAGAGCCGGACTGTCAAGGCACAATTGCGGATACGGCCCCTGCGGGCTGCCGGGGCGCTCCCCGCCCGGGCGGCCCGGGAACCGGCCCGGGAACCGGCCCGAGGCAGACGCGTAAGAAGCGTCGTGATCGGGACGGGCTCGCCCCGCGGGGCGGGTACGCGTCGTGGCGGGGTGGTCGCCTCTCGTGTATCATGGGCCGACGGCCGCCGGGACCGGAATCACTCCCATGCCAGAACAGAGATCATATCGCGCCCGGCGGATGCTTGCGGGTTTCCTGGCCCTGGCCGTGCTGCTCGCCGGCTGCGGCAGGAAGAACTCCGAGCGGCCTCGCCTCACCATCGCCTACTCGAACGACCTGCACGGTGAGATCCGCTCCTGCGGGTGCAGTTCCGGCGACCTGGGCGGGCTCGGACGGCGGGCCACGTTCCTCCAGGCCCTTCGCGACACCACCGGCGACTTCCTGCTGGTCGACGCGGGGGATTTCTTCAGCTCGAGCATCAACTACGGCATCGAGAAGGCCGATCTGACCATGAAGTCGATGGCGCTCATGGGTTATCACGGCGTCGTGATCGGCGAGAACGAACTGAGCTTCGGCACCGATTTCATCGTCCGCCGGGCGCGCGAGACGATGTTGCCCGTCCTCGTCGCCAACCTCAGGGACGTGGCGGGGGATTCGCTGGTGTTCTCCTCGTCGCGCGTGGTGACGATGCCCTCCGGGCTGCGGGTCGGCCTGACCGGCGCGATGAGCCAGACCGTGGCGCTGCCCCCGCAGGTGCCCCCGGGGTCGCTCGAGATCCTCGAGCCACTGGCCGCGGTGCAGCCGGTCGTGGATGCCCTGCGCAGGGACGCCGACGTCGTCGTGGTGCTCGCCCACATGCCGCGCGGTGACGCGCAACGGTTCGCGGAGTCCCTGAACGGAGTCGACGTGGTGATGAACGGGCACGACGGGAAACCCGTGCGCCAGCCGCGAAGATTCGGCGGGGCGTACCTTCTGCAGCAGGCGGCGCGGGGTCTCTACATGGGTGTGGCCCGTGTCACGCTGGATCCGGAGGGACGGGTGGCGTCGATCCAGGACTCGGCGCATCCGCTGGACCCGCGATACCCGGACCAGGAAGCGATCGCAGAACTGTTCCGCGCGTACGACCGGGACATAGCGGACAAGGAGCGGGCCGTCCTTCCCGCCGGGATCACCGGACCGCGGGGATCGCGAACGGAGAGCTACCGGGGGGCGGAGGCGTGCCGCGACTGCCATGAGAGCATCTACGACGCCTGGGCGGGAACGGCCCACGCGCACGCCTGGGAGACGCTGACCGGGATCTCGCGGCAACTGGATCGGGACTGCACGCCCTGCCACAGTACGGGCTTCTACGAGACGGGCGGGTTCCAGAACGAAGTAACGACGCCGCACCTGACGGGCGTCCAGTGCGAGGTCTGCCACGGCAACGGCTTTGCGCACGCCGGGGATCCCGGGATCCGGACCGGCGTGGATGCGCGGTCGGTATGCCGCGACTGTCACAACGAAGAGCAGACCCCGGAGTTCGACTTCGAGACCTTCTGGAAGAAGATCGACCACGGCCCGGAAGGCACCGCCGCCGGCGCCTCAAAAGGCCGTTGACAGCCCCCGGGGCCGGTGCTACGGTTCCTGCCTACCGGTTCTCTTAACTGTTGATCCCCACCGGAGCAATGAATCGGCGCGGCAACCCAACGCACGGGGCCGGAACAATGCGCGCCGGGTATCAAGGAGAGGTTCGTCCATGAGTGTCAAGTTTGTTGCGGTGTGCCTGGTCGGTGTCCTGGTGTTCGCGGGTTGCGGCGAGAAAGCGCCCGTCGATCCGTACGCGAAGATCTCCCTCCGGCAGGCGCTCTACGGGCCGCCGGTTCTGAGCAAGGGTTTCAGATACAAGATCGTCTCGCCCGAGATCGTAGAGGCGGCGGGCGACTACGTTCTCGTCCGCGACGGGAACATAACCACGTTCATCACCGGGGCCAGCCTTGCCGACAAGATCTCGGTGTACGACCCGGCGACC
>CAZPUV010000240.1:0-4543 GCA_964589805.1 uncultured bacterium
CCGGGCGGCGCGTGACCATCGCACCGCTCTCCGACGGTCCGTCGCCGGGGCTCCACGCGACCATCGGAAACGGGAGCGAATCGTCCTTCGAGGTGTCGATCGCCTACGACGAAACCACGCGCGAGCTCTGGGTGCGCGAGCGCACCGCTGTGGATGAGATGGTCTTCACGACCCGCGTGGACGGAGAACGCGTCTTCGAAACCTGGGAGATCAACGGAAGGCGCCTGGAGTTCGATCATCCGCTCCTGACGCCGGCCCAGCTGGAACGGGCCGTCACGCGCTACCGATCCGGCGGCATCGACGAATCTTCGACACCGCTGCTGCGTGAAGTGGGCGAGAAGCTCGCCGTATTCGACGCGTACTACACGCCTGCGATGACGAACACGCTGCACAACAACCCCGACGGCGACCTGCTCGTCTCGCTCCTCACCGACCCGACGATGGCGGGCGCCGTCACCGGGGAGGACATGACCGCGCTGCGGGTCGAAGGAACCATGCAGCGGCTCTGCTTCACCGCGGCGCTGTGCGTCAACTGGAAGTGTTCTCTGGGCGGACTGGGCAATCCGTTGTGTGTCGCGTGCGTCGGCGTCCACATCTCCTGCCTCATGGCGGAGTTCATCTGCTGGTTCGCGGGGTGCGACTGCTGCTACTAGAAGGGAGAGGCCATGCCAAAGATCGTCTTTTCATTGCTGGTCCTGTGCGGATCGCTTGTTGCGCTGACCGGTCTTCTCATGCGGCGACGGGCCATGCGTGAGTACGGGAGGGCGGGAACGCCGCGCGGGGTCACAGTGAACGCTTCGCACTGGCTGCCCGCGTGGCGCGTGTCCGAGATGTTCAGCGATCCGCGTGGCATGCGCTCCTACCTCAAGGGCGATGCGTTCTTCGGTTGGGGCATGACGGTCGTGTGGTTCGCGCTCGGCTTCATTGCGGGACGCTGGTGAGGGGAGTGCGCCGGGTGGTGGCGGTCACGCAACCCGCCGCCACCGCCCGGTTTCGCGCGACACACGGGGACATTCCGGCTCGCTCGTCTGGACCGCATCAATCCGCGCTCGCCCCCGCCGCCGCACGGCCACTATAATGACGGCGTGAACATCTCCGGTCGCGCGCGTTTCTCCGTACTCACGCTCGCCGCCCTGTCGCTGGGTGGGCTCGCCGCGTGGGGGTTCTTCAACCACGTCCGCACACCCGATCTCACACCCGAACTCCGCGGGTACGCGCTCGCCGAGAACCTCGGCTGCCACGGTTGCCATGGCCCGCGCGGCACGGGTGGCGTGCCCAATCCGGAAAGCCGCGAGGATTACATCCCCGCGTGGGATGGCGGGACCGCGATGATGTACGTTCGCGACGACGACGAGATCCGCGAGTGGATCATGGACGGGAAGCCGTGGCGGCTGGTGCTCCGCGATTCGCTCGACGCGCGCCGCCGCGCCGAAGAGGAGGCGCGCGTGCGCGACTCGTTCCCCACACCGGGCGACGTCGCGCTGCGTCCGAAGCCGGCGCCCCCGGCGTCACTCCCCGTCCAGATGCCCGCCTTCCGCGGCGTCGTGAGCGAGAACGAGCTCGAAGACCTGGTGGCGTACTACAAGGTGGTGGCAGACTTCACCGGCATGCCCGACGGCGCGCGCCGCGGCTACGATGCGGCACGGAGACTCGGCTGTTTCGGCTGCCACGGCCCCGGCGGCCTGATCGGTGCCCGGAATCCCCGGAGTTTCAAGGGGTACATCCCGCCCTGGCGCGGGCCGGACTACCGGGAACTGGTAAGAAACGAGGCCGAGTTGCGCGCGTGGATCCTGGACGGCTCGATCCCGCGCCTGACGCAGAACCGCGCCGCCCGCTTCTTCACGACCCGCCAGATCATCCAGATGCCGGCCTACCGCGGCGTCATCGCGGACTCCACCCTGGCGGACATCGAGCGCTACATCGCGTGGGTATCGGGTCCGCGTGACGCGCCGCAAAAATGATGCAAACGCATCATTGCACGGCGCGGTGGTTGGGGCCATGCTTCGTAACGGACAAGCGTCCCCATTGAGAAAGGCCCGTCCCGTTTCGGACATCACTTCTCGGTGTCCACGGGACTCAACGGCCCAGAGAGACGGCGCCGGGCGGCAACCACCCAACCAACCCCGGCGCCGTCATGTTTTCGTACCGTCGCCTGGAAAGGGGCGTGCCCCTTAGCATCGCCGCCGGCGGTTCTCGCCGAGTCGGCGAACGGCGCATCACAATGCAGAAGAAGAACTCCCCCGGAGTATCGGCTCCGGGGGAGTTCCGTTTTTCAACCGCGGCGACCGACTCCGGTTACCGGGTGCGGGATTTCTCCGCCTCCCGACGCACCGCCTCCGCCAGCTTCTGGAGCCACGGAGCCTTGTTCGCAGGACGGGGCCAGGTGACACCCGCCGACGCGGGCGAGCGCGTCGTCGGATCCTCGAGCACGATTTCGATGCCGAGCCTGTCGCTGCCGTTCGCAATGACGACCGACGTCGGTGTCGAGGCTCCCCCGTACACGCCGGCGGGGTCGACGGCCGGATCGTACTGATCGTTGAAGTTGGCATCGAGGAAGGCCGCCACGACGTACGTGCCATCCGCGAGGTCGTCGTCGAAGGTGTTGAAGCGGAATTCGGGCCAGTTCGGCCAGCCCGCCATGGCTCCGTAGATCGGTTCCGCCAGCGGATCGAAGGTCGCGGCGTCGAAGACGCCGATCCACAGCGTGTAGAAACCGCCGGCGAGAGATCCGCTGTACGACACGCGGCCCGCAATCGCGCTCGAATCGAACAGCGGGAAGTTGATGCCGGTCCGGCTGTTGCCTCCGGCGATCACGACACTGTCCGGACTCATGTCTCCCCCGCGCCAGTCGATTCCGTACATGCCCACCGCATCACCCTGCGACGGATCGAGGTAGTCGTCTCCGTTCGTGTTCTTGACGGCGATGGGGTAGTACACGTCGTCCGGGAGATTGCGAATGTCGTAGGTGTCGTTGGCCGCGACGACGGCGCTCCCGAACACATTGAAATCATCGACCAGCATCGGCGGTGCGTCCGCCGCAACGACGATCGCACCCGTCGGGTCGCTCGCGGCGGTGCCGGGGTCTCCGGTCAGCGTTCCCGCGATGCGCCCGCTCGCCAGCGTGCTGCCCGTCGTGAAGACGATGTTCACGTTCTGGACGATCCCGTTGCCGGCCAGGTCCTTGACCCCACCGGGGAGGATGATAACCGTGTACTGCTGATTCGCCAGCAACGGCAGATCCGGGTCGAAGGTCACCGTCTTGCCGCCGTTGGACCACGACGGGATTCCCGGGCCCGGGTCGGGTGCCAGCCGCACGTCGAAATCGATCTGGTTCATCGGCTCCGAGAACGTGAGCGAGAGGTTGGAATTGACGTTCACGTTGGTCGCCCCGTTGGCGGGGCTCGACGAGACCAGGGTGGGTGGCGTCGTGTCGGTCGTGTTCGTCGTCCGGAACGACCAGCTCCGGTCCGGCATCACGTTGGCGGAAAAGTCCTCCACGCCGGTCAGACGCACCGTGTACTGCGTCCCCGTGGTCATCGGGCCGGTCGGCACGAGTGCGAATAGGACCTGGTCCTCGGACCGGATCTCGAACGGCACCGGGCTCCCGCTGACGGTCGCCTGCCAGCTTGCGCCGCTGATGACCGAAGAGTAGCTCACCTGTTCCGAGAACTGGAACAGGACCGACTGGCTGACGCCCACGCCGGTGGCTCCAGGCGCCGGAGACCGGTACACGATCTCCGGGGCGGTCTCGTCGGGGTCGGTGGTGCCCGTAAACGAGGTTACGATTGGCGTCGTGATCGCGTTTCCACTCGCGTCGGCGACGCCCGTGACACTCATGTCGTAACCAAACGCGCCCATCCCGCCCTCGGTCGTGATCGTGACGGTACGCTTGTCCGTACCCAGCGAGGCTGCTCCAACGTGCAGCGTGTCGCCCGGCGCTGCGTTCGTCGTCGGGGCGAAGAGTACGGTGGTTTCAAGGATGACGTAGTTCTCACGGCGCTCCGCGCTGGCCTTCTGCACCTCCTCGCCGAAGGTTACGTCGATGTGGAACTGGTCCACCGCCGTCACCGAGGAAATGGTTGGTGGTGTCTTGTCGGTGGTCTGGTTGCCGTTGGTCGGAGAACCGTCGTCCCCGCAGCCCGCGATGGCCAGTGCCAGCACCGCGGCAAGCAGCGTGTGTACGGATAGCGCCCTCATCTGGATACCTCCCGCTCGTCGTGAACCCGCGGCCCCTGTGTGGCGGCTAACACATAGACTGTCATAGCGCCACGAACCGCGGGGTGCAAAGGATTTCGGTTCCCCGCGGGAAGGAGCCCGCGGCGCGGGCATCTTCCCGCTCTTCCAATGGGCAAGACAACGTCCCGCTGCCCGTGGTAGGTTCACCGCATGAACGCTCGCGTCCGATCCGCCCATCCCGGACCCCGGCGGCCCCGCTATAGAGGACTGGCCGTCCTCTTCTTCGCCGTCGTCTTTCTCGTGCCCGCGCTGATCACGCTCCTCGCCGAGTGGCCGTGGTTCCAGGCGCTGGGCTACGCCCGCGTAT
>CAZPUV010000241.1:0-4525 GCA_964589805.1 uncultured bacterium
CACACCACGATTACGCCGCCGCTTCCATCGGATGCGCCTTGCGGCACGGTCTGAAACCCCGCAGCGTTGCAGACTACGACGCCGCCCGGGGTCCACATCACGGACCCCGACGCATTGATGCGCTGCGCGTAGATGTCGGGCACACCCTGGTAGTCCTCCCAGACCATGATGGCGCCACCGGTGCCGTCGGTAATGGCAAGCGGTGTGTACTGGTCGCCCGTGGTCGTGCAGACCGGAACACCGTTGAAAGTCCACTGCATCGCGCCGACGGCGCTGACCCGCTGCGCGTAGATGTCGCTGGATCCGCTGCGTTCGTCCCCCCACGAGACGATCACACCTCCCGCACCGTCAAGGACAAGCCGTGGATCGTACTGATTACCCGCGGCGGTGCACACGGCCACACCGTCGATGGCCCACATCGTCGTCCCAAACTCGTTCACCCGCTGGATGTAGATATCCCACTCGAAGGAGCGCCTGTCCTGCCACACCACAAACACACCCCCCGACCCGTCCGGGATGCAATCGGTCACCTGCTGGATGAAGAAGGCCGTGGAAATCGGCAGCCCGTCGTATTGCCACGTGGTCAGCGTGAAGGCCGGGGCCAGGGACGGATACAGGAGCGCGAGAACCAGGATGGCTCGTGTCAGCGGGCCTTTCATGATCAACCTCCAGGGTGCAGACGCTGCGCCGGCACCCGATCGTCGGGCGCCGCGGGGCACGGAACATCGGTCTGACCGGATAGGACGGATTGGCCCGGCTGGAATCACACCCCGTTCGGGGGCGCGTCCGGAAACGGCGCTAGAGGATCGTCGCCATCTCCACGTAGCGGCAGAGGGCGTTGGCCAGCTTCATCTGCCGCGGGGTGCGGCATTCCGGCTCGAAGAGCTTCGGGCTCGCGACGAGGATCGTGGCACACCGCGCGCGTGAGGTCGCCACGTTGAGGCGGCTCAGGTTGTAGAGGAACTCCAGGCCGCGCGGGGCGTCCTCGGGCGAGGACGTCGTCATCGAGTAGATCACCACCGGCGCCTGGCGGCCCTGGAACTTGTCCACCGTGCCCACGCGAACGCCGTATGTCAGCATGCGTTCGTGCAGTTCGCCGACCTGGCGGTTGTACGGTGCGACGACGAGGACGTCGGACGGGGTCATGGGGCGGGACTTCCCGTCCGCATCGGTCCACTGCGCCTTCTTTCCGAGCAGCTTCTGCACGATCCTTTCCACCGCGTTCACTTCTTCCGGCGAATCGCTCTGGTTGCCGTCGTGGGCGACACCCACCACCCACAACCCCGCACCGTCGAAGGGGGCCACACCCGCGAGCGACTGCTTCTCCAGCCCGGCGTGCGAGCGGAGCCGGCCTTCGTAGAACACGTCCGAGCAGAACGCGCAGATCGACGGGTGCATCCGCCACGTTTCGGGGAGGAAGATGCCGCGGTCGTCGGGGATGGTGCGCTGCCCGCCGAGGATGTGTTCCAGCGCCGAGACGTCGGTTCCTTCCGGGTGGCTCCCCTGCTGCACCTGCTCGAGTTGCTGCGGATCACCGAGCAGCACGATGCTCTCCGCCGCACCCGACGCCGCCACCGTGTTCGTGAGCGACATCTGGCCCGCTTCGTCTATCACCAGGACGTCCACGAGGTCGAGCGCTTCCTCGGCGGCCCACAGCCACGCGGTTCCGCCGAGCACGTGGATCGCGCCCGCGCGGAGTGCGGCGTACGACGCCTTGTTGTCGGTGAACTCCTGGATGGCGCCGGGCTTCTCGCGCGTCTCGTTGACCTTTGCACCGCAGGTGAGGCCGATCCGGGCGGCGCGCGCCTCCGCGACGACGGTCTGGAGCAGGTTGTCGATCACGGCGTGGCTCGGCCCCGACACGCCCACGCGCATGCCGTTCTTCACCAGTTCGCAGATCATGCGCGCACCCGTGAACGTCTTGCCCGAACCCGGCGGACCCTGGATCGGGAGCACGGTGCCGTCGAGCTTCGTGCCGACGCGCACCGCGAACTCCACCGCGGACTCGTCGTTCCTCTGCTTGAACGCTGACTTGCGCAGCCGGGGCGGTTCGTTGAGAAGCAACGACCACGCCGCCCGGAAACTGCCGGCGTCCTTCAGGCCCCCGTCCACGACGGCCTGCGCGATGCGCTCGATCGCCGAGGGGAGCGGGCGGGCGCGGACGATCTTGTGCGCGAAGACCGCCGTGGGGTGGTCGTCCGCGCGGGCCACGCGTTTCTTGACGTCGATCGTGCGCGCCGCGCGGTCCTGCTCGACCACGTCGCCCAGCTCGCCGTTCGCGTCGTGCAGCGCGGCTCCGTCGCCGACGTGGCAATCCTGGTGCGGATACGTGTACCGGTCGGTGGGCGCGCCGCGCGCGCCAGGATGGAGGCGCTTCGTGAATTTGAGACCCATGATCGCCTGCGGTTCCTCGATGTAGTCCTCGACCGGCAGATCCTGCAGGCGGAAGAACTCCCACCACGCCGCCTTGTCCTCGCGACGGTGGTACTCCAGGAGGTTTGCCAGCAGCCAGCGTGCGTGCTGCTCCGCCGTACGCTCGGACCGCTCCACCGGCACGCCCTTCGTGAGCGTTTCCACCAGCGCCCGGATGCGCCGCTGGTAGTCGGTGAGTTCCTCGGATGGCTCGCCATCCTGCGGGGCCGGGCGCGGCACGTCCGTGCCATCGTTGACGAGACTCGCGCGAAGCTTATCCAGCCAGTCGCGCAGCAACAGCGCGGACACACAGTCGTCGCGGTTGTAGATCTCCACGATCTTCCGGTCTTCGCTCGTGATCAACTCCGGCGTATCGAGTTCCAGCGCGCGCTCCACGACGCCGCGATGCGTGCCGGCCGTGCGAAGATCCACCTCGCGCTCGAAGCCGAAGAACTTCTCCATGTCCTTGATCGAGTATCGCTCGACACTCGCGCGCAGCGATTGCTTCACGATCGTGTGCAGGTCCACGAAGCGCTCGCCGCGAAGCAGCCGGTCCACCTCCGCCTCGCGCGTGGCGTGCCGGCCCATGAGCCGCTTCATCGCACTCGGCTCGTAGGCGCCGTAATGGTAGACGTGCATGCTCGCATCCCGCTCCCAGGCGGCCATGATCTGGTCGATGGCTTTCTCGAAGGCGTCGCGCTCGCCCGCGTCCGTGTACGCCCAGTAGCGGTGGTATGTCTGCTTGCCCCGCGGTCCCACCGTGACCAGGCCGAAGAGGTATTCGCGTCCGCCGTCATCACGGGCGAACGGGTCGCCCTCGAGGTCCAGGAAGATGTCGCTCGGCGAGGGTTCCGGGAGGCGTGTCAGCCCTTCCGTTTCCTCGATCGGAAGCAGCAGCTCGTGGACGTTGCGCTTCTTCGTGCGTCCTTCCAGCTGCACACGCGCCTGCTCGCGCACGCGCACGTAGCTCCCGATGGCGCCGCGGTCGGGATCGAACGGAAGCGGGAGCGCCAGCGTGCCAAGGGCGGCGAGGGTGGTGACATCGTGGCCCTCCAACTCGCGCGTCTGCAGGCGCGAGATGCCGGCCACCAGCGAGAGGTGGTCGTCCGCGCGGCGCTTCCTGTCGCATTCCATCCGCCAGCGGCACAGTTCGCAGTGCTCCACCGGTTCCGGGTAGTGCGCGGCGGCGACTTTGTCCGGGTGTTGTCTGACCGTGGCGGCGAGGCGCTGTTTGACCAGGCGGTAGTACGCCGCGTAGTCGGCGAAGCGGTACGCCTCCTCGCGCTCCGGTGTGACCACGTAGAAGCACTCGGGGAACGCGCCCTGGACGAGCGAGAGCAGCTCCGAGTAGAGCGCGAGCTGGAGGATCGTGGTGCCTCTTGTTTCGCGCGCGAGTTTGGTGTCGACGATTTCGTAGGACCAGCCCCCGAGTCCGTCCGCCGGTGTCTCGGTGCGACGGAGAATGTCGGGGTAGCCGAACCATCCGTCGTGTTCGAGTTTTCCCTGCAGGATGAGGTCGGCACCATTTTTCATGGCCGCGACGGTGCGCTCGACGCGGCCATCGCCATCGGAGAGGTCGACCACCGTCTGGCCGTTTTTTCTACTCTCCTCGGCGAAATTCTGTTCGTGTTCGAAGCCGCGCTGCTTCAAGACCTCCATCACGGGGTCCTCGTACACCGGCGGCGCCTTGCGGAGCCCCTTCGCGACGGCGAGATCGAGCGCGGTCTTGTGACGGCAGGCGAGGAAACCCCCGAGGTCGGAGGCGGAAAGGTCGACGTTGTGCTTGCTGGCTCTCATGGGGTGACTTCCGTCACGCCGGTGTCAGGCTTGTGGAAGATGAACTGCGCGCCGGCGGAGGCCGGGGCGGCGGGAGGCACAGAAGCAGGAGCAGGCGCGCAGCGAGACAGGAAACGGGCCACGGGGTCTCCCTTCCCAATCCAACGTGAATATGTTCACGGCTGCGGCTTGGCCCTTGAAACGGGGCCAAGTGGTCTGGCAAGCAGCGAGTCTAGACGATCTGCGGGGGAATCTGCAAGATGGAGTCCCGGCCGTCGCCCGGCGAAGGTTGACACCTCGCCCGACTCGTGGGAGCATGAACCGTTTCCAGAACACG
>CAZPUV010000242.1:0-4515 GCA_964589805.1 uncultured bacterium
CGGGTCGTCCGCGACGGAAATGTCGTACCCGGGCTGTATGTCGCCGGTTGGATCAAGCGCGGACCCAGCGGAATCATCGGCACCAACAAGCCGGACAGCTTCGAGACCGTGAAGCACGTTCTCGCGGACGTCGCCGGGCTTCCTGCGTGCGAAGAACCATCGCGGGCCGCTGTGCTTGACCTTCTCGCGGAGCGGAACACGCGCGTCGTCACCTACGAGGACTGGCGACGGATCGACGCCGCGGAGATCGAACGCGGCCGCGCGTCCGGCAAGCCGCGTGAGAAATTCGTACGTGTCGATGAAATGCTCGCGCTTCTGGAGGTCGAGTGATGCGAACGCGGTACGTAGCAACGGTTGCGACGGTTGCAGCTCTGCTGGGTTACGTCATGGGCGCCGCCGAGGGTGAGCTCCCTTTTTCCAAGGACGACATAGCAGGCGCGGAAAAACTCGTGGGGCTCGAGTTTACGGAAGCCGAGCGCGACTCGATGCAGGAGGACCTGGCCGAGTACCTTAAGGACTATGAGAAGATGCGTTCGACGAGCATTCCGAACGCCACACCGCCCGCGACGGTGCTGCGGCTCGCGACGGGGCCGGCGGAAGAAGGGGCGGGGAGTCGGCCGCGCTGGGGCAAGTCGCAGAAGGTCAAGCGTCCGGCGAATCTCGAGGACGCGGCCTACTGGACGGTGCGTGACCTCGGGGAGTTGATCCGCACCCGGCAGGTGACCTCGGTCGAACTGACGAACATGTATCTGGGCCGCCTCAAGCGGTATGGTCCCAAACTCGAGTGTGTGGTGAGTCTCACCGAGGAGCGTGCCCTCGCCGCAGCTCATGCGGCGGACGAAGAAATCGCCCGGGGCAAGTATCGCGGTCCGCTGCACGGCATACCCTACGGCGCGAAGGATCTCCTGGCGGTGAGCGGAACGAAGACCACGTGGGGCGCAACACCGTACAAGGATCAGGTGATCGAGGAAACCGCCACCGTCATCGAGAAGCTCGACCGCGCCGGTGCGGTGCTGGTGGCGAAGACAACGCTCGGTGCGCTCGCGTGGGGCGACGTGTGGTTCGGCGGGAAGACGCGCAACCCGTGGAACGTGGAAAAGGGGTCGAGCGGGTCCTCGGCCGGGTCGGCGTCGGCCACCGCGGCGGGGCTGGTGGCGTTCGCAATCGGCACGGAAACATGGGGCTCGATCGTGTCGCCGTCCACGGTGTGCGGGACGACCGGACTCCGGCCGACGTTCGGCCGCGTGAGCCGGCACGGCGCGATGGCCCTGTCGTGGTCGATGGACAAGATCGGTCCGATATGCCGGTCGGTTGAGGACTGCGCGATCGTGTTCGAAGCCATCCGCGGCGCAGACGGGCGCGACCCGGCGTCGGCCGACGGCGGTTTCGCGTACCGTGCGGAGACCAGTCTGCGTGGTGTCCGCATCGGTTACGTGAAGTCGATGTTCGAGGAAGACTACGCCAGCCGCGAGCACGATGCCGCGACACTCGAGAAGCTCCGTGAACTCGGCGCCGTGCTGGTGCCCGTTGAGTTGCCAGCCACCGATGTAACGCCGCTCGCGTGCATTCTCACGGCCGAAGCCGCGGCCGCCTTCGACGAACTGACGAGATCGAACCAGGACGACCTGCTGGTGCGGCAGATCAAGAAAGCCTGGCCGAACACGCTGCGCGCCGCCCGTTTCATCCCGGCCGTCGAGTACATCCAGGCCAACCGGATTCGCACGCAGGTCATGCGTGAAATGGAGAAACTCCCGGTGGACGTGTACGTGACGCCGTCATTCGGGGGCGACAACCTGCTCCTGACGAATCTCACCGGCCATCCGTGTGTCGTGCTGCCCAACGGATTCAATGACGCGGGAGAACCGGCCAGCATCACTTTCATGGGGCGACTCTACGGCGACGCGAGGGTTCTCGAGGTGGCAACGGCCTTCCAGGCCGCGACGGATTTCCACCTGAAGCACCCGCCGGCGTTCCCGTAGCGGAGAACTAGCTGCGGCCGCGCGTTCCGAGGAGGCGGGTGGTCAGCGCGAGGTGGTGGTCGTCGTGCTCGGCGACGAAGAAACAGAGGTCGATGAGACGCATCGGCCGCTTGAGTCGGGGGTGCAGCGCCGCCCGCGAGACGTCCAGGTCGGTCGCCTCGTCCAGGCTCGCGAGAAGCGTGCCGCGTGCCACCCGGAATTGAGCCGCGATCGCGGCCATGGAGCGCTGGTTGTGATGGGCGTCGCGGGTGCGCGCGTTGGACATGTCCGCGGCCGATAGTTCACCGGCGCCGGAGAGGAGTTCTCTTGCGCGCGTCAGCCAGAGCGGTTCGAGATCCAGCAGATGGCCGATGTTCTCCTGCACCGACCAGCGTTCGCCGGAGCGAGCCGTGAGGCGCTCGGCGGACACGAAACGGATGATCTCGTCGACCCTGGCGGGTGTGCCACGCAGGCGCTCGAGGATCATCGGATACTCGCCGGCGGGCGGCTCGTAGCCGAAGCGTCGATCCAGCCACTTCGTCATCGTTTGCATGGGGTTCCTTCCTTTCGTAGCATCCGCATGGTAATCGGAAGGACGGGGTAACGTCGATACCCTGTCGAGAGGGGTAACGGTGAGCAGACTCAGGGGCCTTGTGGTGTTCATGGTGTGCACGGCGGCGGCCGCGGTGGTCGGGGCACGCACGGAGCCCGGCGAGTGGTACGCGTCGCTGGCCCGGCCCGCGTGGACACCGCCCGGCTGGATATTCGGGCCGGTGTGGACCACACTCTACCTGATGATCGCCGTCGCGGGGTACCGGGTGTGGAGGCGTGAGGGCTTCGGGGGTGCCGCCGTGAGACTCTGGTTCCTGCAGATCGTGCTGAACGGTCTGTGGTCGTATCTCTTCTTCGGACGCCACCTGCTCGGAATCGCGGCGATCGAGATCGTGGTCCTGTGGCTGTCGATTCTCGCCTGCGCGGTGCGATTCCGTCGCGTCGACCCCGTTTCGAGCTGGCTGTTCGTGCCCTATCTGCTGTGGGTTGGATTCGCGTCCGCGCTCACCATCCGCATCTGGACACTCAACCCGTGAACATCCTCGTCACCGGCGCAACCGGGTATATCGGAGGGCGGCTCGTCCCCGGCCTCCTCGCCGCGGGCCACCAGGTGCGGTGCCTGGTCCGGGACCGGACACGACTCGCGGGACGAAGCTGGGCAGGACGCGTGGAGACCGCGGAGGGCGACGTACTGGTGCGCGGGTCGCTGGAGGACGCGTTACAGGGCGTGGATGTGGCCTACTACCTGATCCACAGTATGGGCAGCGGCGAGGACTTCCACGAGCGCGACCTGCTCGCAGCCCGGAATTTCGGGGCGGTCGCAGCCGCGCGCGGTGTGCAGAGAATCGTCTACCTGGGTGGCCTGGGTAGCGCGCAATCGGAATTGTCGCCCCACCTGCGCTCGCGCCAGGACACCGGTCTCGCGCTCGCGGAAGCGGGGATTCCGGTGACGGAGTTTCGGGCGGCGGTGATCGTGGGTTCCGGGAGCCTCTCGTTCGAGATGATCCGTTACCTGGCGGAACGTGTTCCGATCATGGTGTGCCCGCAGTGGGTCTACACCCGCACGCAGCCCATCGCGATCGATGACGTCATTGCCTACCTGCTGGCGACGCTCGGCAGGTCCGAGAGTGCGGGCCGGGTGGTGGAGATCGGCGGGGCCGACGTCGTCACGTACGGTGAGATGATGACGGGCTACGCGGCGGCGCGGGGCCTCAGGCGCATTCTGATGCCGGTGCCGGTCCTGACGCCGCGGCTGTCTTCCTACTGGGTCCACATCGTCACGCCGGTTCCATCCGTGATCGCAAAGCCGTTGATCGAGGGGCTTCGCAGCGAGGTCCTGGTGCACGACGACTCCGCGCGACGGCACTTCCCGGACATCGTGCCGATGGACTATGCCCGGGCGGTGCGTCTTGCGCTGTCCCAGCTGGATGCGAACGCGGTGGAGACATCGTGGAGTGACGCGTTGATGACGACGCAGGGTGACCGGGCGCCGTTCATCCTGACGACGCGCGAAGGCATGATCATCGAGCGCCGCGAGGCGGCGGTGGGCGCGGCGCCCGAAGACGTGTTTCGGATCTTCTCCAGCCTCGGCGGACGGCGCGGATGGCTCTACTGGAACTGGGCGTGGCGCCGGATCGGATCCAACGACCGGCAGCGCGGGGGTGTGGGGATGAGGTGGGGGAGGCGGGCCCCCGCCGACGTGAGGGTGGGCGACTTCCAGCAGGCGCTGGCCAAGGGGGTCGAGGAGCGGGGACGGTTGCTTCGGCTTCGCGCCGAAATGAAGGTGCCGGGCCGCGCGTGGCTGGAGTTTGAAACCGTCGAGGACGGCGGCCGGACTCGTCTGACGCAGACCGCACTCTTCGCCCCGAAGGGGCTCGGCGGGTTGCTCTACTGGTACGGTATGTATCCGGTCCACCGGATCATCTTCCGCGGACTCCATGAGCGAATCGCTCTCGCGGCACGCCGGAGTTGAGTTCGGATCCGCCACTTCTTCAAGTCCTGTCTT
>CAZPUV010000243.1:0-4514 GCA_964589805.1 uncultured bacterium
AAGCCCGTCAGGTGCAGCAGCATCTGGGGCTCTACGATCCAATCACGAATGCGCCCCTCATGACGACGGTGTGGGGATACGCGGGAACGTACCCGGGCCCCACGCTTGTTGTGCGCAAGGATGTCCCCGTTGATGTTCGTTGGACCAACGGGCTTACCGGATCGGGAGGTAACCTCGCGCATCTGCTGCCCGTAGACGAAACGCTCCACTGGGCGGAGCCGGCCGGGTATCCGGAAAGCGGCGTTCCGCTCGTGACGCATCTCCACGGAGGTCACACCGAATCCGCGAGCGACGGGCTCCCGGACGCCTGGTTCACGCCCGGGTTCGCCGTGACCGGCCACGGGTTCGTCAAAGAAACGCTTCATTACGACAACGACCAGGAAGCGGCCACGGTCTGGTACCACGACCACGCGCTTGGCATCACGCGCCTGAACGTGTACGCCGGGCTCGCGGGCTTCTACCTGATTCGCGACGCCAACGAAGACGCCCTCGTGACGGCCAGGCGGCTTCCGAGCGGCCCCTATGAGATTGAAATGGCGATCCAGGACCGCATGTTCACCGCGGACGGACAGCTCTACTACCCGTCCACGCCGGCGTTGCCGGGGCAACCAAACCCCAGTCATCTCCCGGAGTTCTTTGGCGACTTCATTCTCGTGAACTCGGTGGCCTGGCCCGTCCTCGACGTGGAACCGCGGCAGTATCGGTTCCGCATGTTGAATGGTTCGGATTCCCGTTTCTATGATATGTGGCTGGTCGAGAAGAACCTCGACGGTGCGATGCCCATCAAAGGTAAGGCGAACGCGCCGGCGGTCTACCAGATCGGAACGGACACGGGACTCCTGAACGCTCCCGTCCCGACGACAAGGTTCCTCTTCGGACCGGGCGAGAGGCTCGACATGGTATTCGACTTCTCAAACCCGGCACTCTGGGGAAGGACGTTCGTGCTGCGCAACGGCGCGCGTTCGCCCTTCCCGAAGGGCATGACCGTGGATCCGAATACCAACGGGCAGATCATGGCCTTCCGGGTGACAAAGCCTCTGGACACAAGCACTTATCCAGTGACGACGCTCCCGGCGACCCTGAGGCCCCTGCACGGGGGCGTGGGCATGCCGATGCCAAACCGTCCTCCGCGCAAGTTGGTGCTGTTCGAAGGTCTGGACGACTACGGCCGGCTGATGGCGATGCTGGGGACAGTGGCAGACGGCGCGCTCGCGTGGGACGCACCGATCACGGAGAATCCGATGGTGAACGACACCGAGGTGTGGGAGGTCTACAACACGACGATGGACGCCCATCCGATTCACCTGCACCTCGTCTCGTTCCGGATCCTCGACCGTCAGAAGTTCAAGGCCAATGTCGATCCGGTGAATGGAAAGCCGACCAACATAAGGCTGATTGGTCAGCGAACTCCACCGGGACCCGAGGAAGCCGGATGGAAAGACACGGCCATCATGTATCCGGGCGAGGTGACACGTGTCGTCGCTACGTTCGATCGCGAGGGGTTGTATGTCTGGCACTGTCACATTCTCTCCCACGAAGATCATGAGATGATGCGACCGTACTACGTGGGACCGATGCCCGACGACTCTCCGCACGCGCTGGGAGTGGCGGTGGAGAATCCGGTTCGAATCGAATCCGTGTATCCGAATCCTTTCAATCCGCAGGTCGAGATTCGCTTCGACGTGCGTAATGCGGGCCGCGTGGACGCGATCGTGTATGACGTACGCGGAGCGATCGTGCGACGTCTCGTGGGAGGGGCATTCCCCGAGGGGTCGCACGGGGTCAAGTGGGACGGACGCGACGAGCGAGGCGCTGAGGTTGGAAGCGGCGTTTACTTCCTCCGCATAACCAGCAAGGGAATGTCGGACAATCGCCGGCTCGTGATGGTCCGGTGACCGAAACGGGAGCCTGTGTGTCGTGAAACGAGAGCGCCGTCAGGCCGACGGCGCTCTCGTCTTCTCGGCGGGCTGAGCGCGGGCCTTGATCGCCATCCCCGGGTCGTGCAATTCGCGCAGTTTTCGTATGCTTTGATGCCATGAACCAGACCTACGAAAAACTCGGCGCCTTCTACATCGGACGCGAGGTGACTCCGGAGGGAGCGACCGTAGAAACCCCGCTTCTGTACGACTCTCGTGACCTCACCACGCACGCCGTGTGCGTCGGGATGACCGGCAGCGGGAAGACGGGCCTGTGTGTGTCGCTGCTCGAAGAGGCGGCGATCGACGGCATCCCGGCCATCGTGATCGATCCCAAGGGTGACCTCGTCAACCTGATGCTGACCTTCCCGGACCTCGCCGGTTCGTCGTTCCGGCCGTGGATCAACGAGGCGACCGCGCGCCAGCAGGGCATCACACCCGACGAACTGGCGGAACGCGAGGCGGCCAAGTGGACGAAGGGCCTGGCCGAATGGGGCCAGGATGCGGACCGCATCCGCCGCCTGAGGGACGCCGCGGAATTCACCGTGTACACGCCGGGCAGCGACGCGGCGCGATCCGTGTCGGTGGTCTCCTCGCTCGACCCGCCGCGAACCGATGGTTCAGAGGGCGCGGAACTCGTGGCGGAGCGGGCCAGTGGAGTCGTCTCCAGCCTGCTCGCCATGCTCGGTGTCGACGCCGATCCGGTGCGGAGCCGTGAGCACATCCTCCTCGCGACGATCCTCCAGAGTGCGTGGAGCGAAGGGCGTGGTCTCGACCTCGCGGGGCTCGTGCACGCGGTGCAGTCGCCGCCGTTCGCGCGCGTGGGCGTCATGGAACTGGAATCGTTCTTCCCGTCGAAGGACCGTTTCGAGCTGGCGTTGCTCATCAACAACCTTCTCGCGTCGCCGGGGTTCCAGCCGTGGCTGACCGGGGATCCCCTCGACATCGACCGGATGCTCTACACCGGGACGGGAAAACCGCGCGTGGCGATCTTCTCGATCGCCCACCTGGACGACGCGCAGCGGATGTTCTTCGTGTCGCTGCTCTTGAACGAGGTCGTCGCCTGGATGCGCACGCGCTCGGGAACCTCCTCGCTGCGGGCGCTCGTCTACATGGACGAGATCTTCGGGTACATGCCGCCGGTCGAGAATCCGCCGTCCAAGAAGCCGCTGCTTACGATGATGAAGCAGGCGCGCGCGTTCGGTGTCGGCGTGGTTCTCGCCACCCAGAACCCGGTGGATCTGGACTACAAGGCACTGTCGAACGCGGGGACGTGGTTCGTGGGGCGCCTGCAGACCGAGCGCGACAAGAAGCGTCTCGCCGACGGACTCGCCAGCGCGGCCGGAGATATCGACGTCAAGGACCTCGAGAAGACCATCGGCGCGCTGGAACCGAGAACGTTCCTCCTGCACAACGTGCACGAGGAGAAGGCGGTCATCTTCCGGACGCGCTGGGTGATGTCGTATCTGGCCGGTCCCTTGACGCGCGCGCAGCTGCGCCTGCTCCCGGGGCGCGAGGGCGCGCCGGTGCCGGCTGCAGGCGTCGCGAAGACGGCGGCAGGTGCCGCCGCACGTCCGGTCGGGGGAGTTCGTCCGGTCCTGCCGTCGGATCTGTCGCAGGGGTTTGCCGCCGCACCGCCGGGCAGCACGACGACATATGTCCCATTCGCGCTCGGGGAAGCACGTGTGCACGTGTCGCTTCCCGACGGCAGCCCGCACGAGAAGACCGTGATCTTCGAGGCTCCCCTCGCGCCCGACGCCGCGGGCCCGGACTGGAGCACGGCGAAGGAACTCGATCGGGCGCCCGCGCCGGGGGTCGAGCCGGCCGCGAACGCGTCGTTCGCGGCGCTACCCGCAGCCGCGGGCAAGAAGGGAGCCGCCGCAGACTGGGGCAAGTCGCTCGCGGACGCGATCTACCGGGGTGACGGAATCAAGGTGATGGAGTCGAAGCGGCTCCGGCTCGTGTCCCGGCCGGACGAGACCGAACGTGATTTCAGGGTCCGCATTGCGGACGAGTTGCGTGCGGACCGCGACGCACAGGTGGACAAACTGCGCGAGAAGTACGCCTCGCGGCTGGCGACGCTCGACGACCGCATTCGCCGCGCAGAGGCCGCCGTCTCCCGGGAGAAGGACCAGGCGAGCAACCAGCGCATGCAGACCGTGGTGTCCCTGGGCGCGACGCTGTTGACCGCGTTCCTGGGGCGCAAGGCGATATCGCAATCCACGCTCGGGCGCGCCACGACGACGGCGCGTGGGGCGAGCCGGTCGGCCCAGCAGGCGCGGGATGTGGAATACGCCAGGGACAATCTCGAGGCGCTGGTTGCGAAGCGCGACGAACTCGCCGCCGAACTCGAGGCGGAGATCCAGGAGATCGAGTCCAGGAGCGGTGTGGACGGTGCGGAACTGGCGGAGCGAACTCTTCGACCGCGGAAGTCGGACATCGACGTGGTCAAGGTCACGCTCCTTTGGCGGCCCGAAGCCTGAGCCGTCCGCCGGCACCGGGCAGGCAAGAGGGCGCGACGATACCGTCGCGCCCACTTCTTTCCCGGGATCGCGGGACCGTGGCTACACGGAGCGCGTCTTGTAGCGCCTCTTCTCG
>CAZPUV010000244.1:0-4501 GCA_964589805.1 uncultured bacterium
GCGCCGGATCGTGTCGACCGCGGTCCCGGCCGCGTTGATCACCACACGCGCGCGTATCTCCATGGTGTCGCCGGTCTCGAGGTCCGTGGCCCTGACGCCGTCCACGCGCGCGCCGGACATCATCAACGCGTCGGCGCGCGTGTAGTTCGCCACGGCGGCGCCGAGTCCCGCCGCCGTGTGCGCGAGCGACAGCGCGAGGCGCGCGTCGTCGAACTGGCCGTCGTGATACAGAACGCCGCCGCGGAGCCCGTCGCTGCGCAGCGCGGGCAGTCGCACGGCGACTTCGCTGCGCGAGAGCAAGCGCGTGGCGCCGCCCGCCGGGGCGAGTGCTCCGTACAACATGAGTCCGGCGCCGTACCAGGCGCGCTCGTGGAATCGATAGGCGGGAACGACGAAGGGCATCGTCTGCACGAGTCCGTGCGCGTTGCGTCGCAACCGCTCGCGCTCCCGGAGCGACTGCGCCACCAGCCCGAACTGCCCCGCGCGCAGATAGCGTACGCCGCCGTGGGCGAGTTTCGTGCTGCGGCTGGATGTGCCGTGGGCGAAGTCGCCGCGCTCGACCAGGGCCGTCGCAAGGCCGCGCGCGGCGGCGTCGACCGCGCACCCGAGTCCGGTGGCACCACCGCCGACGACGAGGACGTCCCACGGTTCGCGCCCGGAGCGCAGGCGGGAGATCGCTTCGTCGCGGTTCATGGCCGGGACGTTACCCGACGCGGTACCCGGGTTTCCACCTTGTTTTGGAGAAGCGATTGCGCTTACTCTGTCGGTGCGATGCGCGGGACGGAACACCGCTCACGGGGAAGCCACCGAATGACTCACGAGACGGAATCATCGCATCCTGAGAAGCTCGAAAGACCACGCGTCGAGTCGCTGGACGCCATCCTTGGCAAGCCGCTCAAGGTGCTCGACGACGGGTTCGTGCGTGTCGTCGATTATATGGGCTCGGACGAGTCGATCGTACAGTCCGCCCGGGTGTCCTACGGCAAGGGGACGAAGCTCGTGCACGAGGACCGCGGGCTGATCCGCTACCTCATGCGGCACCGTCACACGACCCCGTTCGAGATGTGCGTGATCAAGTTGCACGTGCGTGTACACATGGACTGCTGGCGGCAGTGGATCCGGCACCGCACCGCCAACGTCAACGAGTACTCGACGCGTTATTCCGTCGCCATCGACGCCGCACAGAGCACCGCACCGGGGGAGTGGCGCCTGCAGTCGCCGGGAAACCGGCAGGGGAGCGCCGGCTTCGTGGATCCGAAGGCGGGCGAGGCGCTCTCGGCCCGCGAGGCCGAGTTGCACCGCCAGGCGCGACTCGCCTACGAGGAGCGCATCGCGCTGGGGGTCGCGCGCGAGCAGGCGCGCAAGGACCTGCCGCTGTCCACGTACACCGAGGCATACTGGAAGATCGACCTGCACAATCTGCTCCACTTCCTTTCGCTGCGCATGGATGCGCACTCGCAGGAGGAGATCCGCAGGTACGCGTGCACCATCGGCGAGAAGATCGTGTCAGCCTGGGTGCCGCTCACGTGGGAGGCGTTCCTCGACTACCGGATGAACTCCATGTCGCTCTCGGGCATCGAGCGGGAAGTGGTGGTCGCGCTGGCGTCGGGCGACGCGGAGCGGGCGCTCGAGGTCGCACGGCGGCTCAACTGGCTGGACACGGGGAAGACCGGCGCGCTCAAGCGCAACCGGGAACGCGACGAGCTCGAGGAGAAGCTCGCGCAGCTCAATCTCCCGGTGCCCTGGCGCTGAGCGGAGCCGGCCACCGTGCAGGGGGTGTTGAGACTGCTCCGGCCGGAGGATCTGCGCCCGCACGAGGCCGTGGACGAGGATCGCCTCGCCCTCCTCGTCGAGGAAATACGGGCCGCAGGGTTCTTCTATCCGCCGGTCCTCGTCGACGACCGGACACGAATCATACTGGATGGCCACCATCGCTGGCGTGCGTCGAGCGCGCTCGGTCTGCGCGTTCTGCCGTGCTACTGCGTGGACTACCTGGGCGACGTGGTGATCCGGGTGATGTCCCGCCGTCCCGAAGTCGCGATCACGAAGGCGGACGTCGTGGCCAACGCCCTCGCCGGCCGCGTCTATCCGCACAAGACCACGCGTCACATGTATGATCTTCCGGAGACCCTCGAATCGGTTCCTCTCGAACGCCTCGCCGGCGCCTGACGACTGATACCGTGGGGCCGGGGTATCTGGCCCGCGAGCGCGGGGTGGCGGCCGCGATCGCCGCGGACCGGGGGCCGGGCGCGGCGAATCATTGACAGGAGACCCGTGCCTGCGTGACGCTAGGGGCGGGAAGCGTCCCGCGCCGGCTCGCGCGATGTCCGCGCGGGCGAACAAGGAGGACTCGAAGTCATGATCAGGAGACTCACGTGTGTTGCACTGCTTGCCGTGCTGGTTGCCGGCTGTTCGGGAGGCAAGGAAGTCAAACGGATCGATCCGGGTGAACAGATCGATCTTTCCGGGCGCTGGAACGACACGGATTCACGGCTGGTATCGGACGAGATGATCGCGGACTGCATGTCCCGGCCATGGAAGGGACGGCACGTCGACGAGAAGGGCAAGCGCCCCAGCGTCATCGTTGGTCAGATCCGCAACAAGTCCACCGAGCACATCGCCGTTGGAACGTTCATCGGTGACATCGAGCGTGCGTTCATCAACTCGGGCGACGCGGAGGTCGTGGCGAGCGCCGAGGAGCGCGAGCAGATCCGCGACGAACGCGCCGACCAGCAGCAGTTCTCCAGCGAGGAGACGATGAAGAAGTGGGGCAGGGAGCACGGGGCGGATTACATGCTTTCCGGCGTGATCAACAGCATCGAGGACAGGGAGAAGGGGGACATGGTCGTCTTCTACCAGATCGATCTCAACCTGATCGATCTGCAGACGAACACCAAGGTCTGGCAGGGCCAGAAGAAGATCAAGAAGTTCATCTCCAACGCCGGTCACAAGCTCTAGCCGGCGGGTATGGATCCCGGTTTCTCGCTGCCGATCCGCGCGCCCGCGCGGTCGCACATCCGGTTGCTCGCGATGGTGGCGCTCCTCTCGTGCGCCATCGCCGCGTGCTCGAGCTACGTGCGGCGATCCACCGCGATCCGTGAAGCGCTCGCCACGGACCGCTTCGAAGAGGCGCTGGACGCGGTCTCGGGAATCGACGCGTCCAACTCGCTCCTGCTGCTCCTGTACGAGCAGGGCATGGTTCTGCGCTGCAAGGGCGACTACCAGAAGAGCAATCTGGCATTCGAGCGGGCGGAAGCGGTGCTGGATGCCCTGTACACGCGGAGCATCACGCGCGGCATCGCTTCGCTCGCCGTCTCGGAGACCATCGAGCAGTACCGCGGCGATCCCTTCGAGGCCGTCTACGTCAACTACTACAAGATGCTGAACTACCTGGCGCTCGGGGACGTGGAAGGCGCGATGGTGGAGTGCCGGCGCGTCAACCGACGCCTGCAGATGTTCCAGGACGCGGGCGAGACGTACTTCGTGAACGAGCCCTTCGTGCAGTACATGACGGGCATGGTGTACGCGCTGGGGGGCGAGCGGGTGGACGCGGAGGTATCCTTCCGGCTCGCCACGCGCCTGTACGAGGACGGATCGTTCGCGGAGACGGCACCGGTGCCGGGTTCGCTCTACTGCGACGCCGCCGCGACGGCCCGCTCCGTGGGAGACGGTGAGGCCGCGGCCGAATACGCGTCGCGGGGTGATTGTCCACCCGACGGACTGGCGCGGGTCAACATTCTCCTCGACTGCGGAGAAATCGCGCAGAAGGGAGAAGAGAATGTGGTGCTGCCGATCTTCGAGAACGACAAGTGGACCGACAACGACGAGTTCGCGCGCGAAATGGCCGGTCGCCACGGCAGGCCGTATTCCCGCTCCCTGCGCGTGAAGTACTGGCTCAAGGTCTCGCTGCCCACGCTCGTGCCGGCGCCGCCGCGCTATGCGCGAGTGGTCGTGCGCGCCCGCCCGTCGGACGCGCGCGCCGGGAGCACGGTGGAGGCGCGCGCCACGGTCGTCCAGAATCTGGACGCCCACGCGGTGCGCGCGTTCGGGGAGAAGAAATCCACGATTCTGGTGAGGGCGATCGTGCGCGGTCTGGTCAAGTACGCCGCATTCGGCGCGGCGCGCGACAAGGACGAAGGGCTGGGTGCCCTCGTCAACATCTTCAACGTCGTGACCGAGACCGCGGACACGCGCAGCTGGTCGACGCTGCCGCAGTCCGTGTGGATGGCGCGTCTCGATCTGCCGCCGGGTGAGTACGACATCGTCGCGGACCTGTACTCGGCGGACGGCGTCAAACGCGCGGATGCTTCCTTCCGCGGCGTCCAGGTCCGCCGCGGCGCAACCGTGTTCCGGGGCGCCCGCGTCTTCTAGCGTTGGATTCCCGCCGGTGAAATTCGTATAGTCCGCGCGGGGCAGCGCGCCCCGGAATCATGCTCAACTTCCACCGCACGGCGACAGGCGTTCTTGCCGCCGCGGTCGCGCTCGGCGCGGCTTGCGGCGG
>CAZPUV010000245.1:0-713 GCA_964589805.1 uncultured bacterium
GGCGCGACGCGGAAACGGCCGTTCCGGCCGCGGAAACCCCGGCCGCGGCGGTCTCCAGTTCGCGCACGAGTCTGTGGCGCGTTTCCGTGCCCCCGTCGAGACTCGCCAGCATCTCCTTCCACGTATTCTTCTGCTCGAGGAGTTCGTCGACGGTCGTGCCGTAGCGCCGCTCCAGGCGCGAGAGCACATCGAGACGCTCCTGGACTCGTTCGACATCCGCCGGCTCGAAATCCAGTTCGTCGAGAATGGCGCGCGCCTCGACGGATGCGTCGGCGATGATGGCCGCGGCCTGCGCGAGACGTTCTGCAATCCCCGCGATGCGCGGGTCCACGCCCGAGAGCGGTGCGAGCCGGCGTCCGCTCTCGCCGACCAGCGACGTGGCGGATCGATCGTCGTCGTAGAGCGCCGTGCACGCCGCTTCCAGCGCGGAATACAGCCGCTCGGCATTGGCGAAGACACGAGCCTGGGCGTCGAGCGCAGCCTTCTCACCGGGGCGCGGGGCGACCCGCTCGATCTCGTCGATGCGGTGCGCGTAGAGCTCGCGCTTCTCCGCCATGGCCGCCGCGTCGGCGTCGTACCTGGTCAGCGCGGTCTGCGCGCACCGCAACCCTTCGAGCGCCCGCGCGTAGGCCGCGCGCGCGACGGCGTTGCCCGCAAATGCATCCAGATAGTCGACGTGATTGCCGGGGTCGCGGAGCTGGTGCTGGATGTTC
>CAZPUV010000245.1:723-4476 GCA_964589805.1 uncultured bacterium
GAGCGGTACCGCTCGTCCGTTGATGGAGGCGCCACCGCGCCCGGAGCTGCTCACGCGTCTCGCGAGCACGACCGGTTGCCCCGGTTCCACGAGGCCGACGAGACCCGGGCGCGACGACACGTCGACGGGCTCGAATTGCGCTTCGACCCTCGCCTCGTCACAACCCAGCCGGATCATGTCGGACAGCGCCCGTTCGCCAAGGAGGAGATTCACCGCGCCGACGATGAGCGACTTGCCCGCCCCCGTCGAACCGGTGATCACGTTCAGTCCCGGCTGCAGATCGAGGACCGCGTCTTCCACGACGGCCAGATTCTCGATGCGAAGCCTGCGCAGCATCGTGCGCTCACAGTTTCTCGCGAAGGAGGGCGAAGAAATCGTAGTCTTCGGGCACGACGAGCCGCGTCGGACGTTCGTCGCGAACGATGGTGATGTCGTGGGACAGGTCGAACTCGAGTCCGACCTGCCCGTCGACGGTGACGATCACACCCGACGGAGCGGAGGTCACGCGGATCAGGACGGTCTCGGTCGCCTCCAGTATCATCGGGCGCATGCTCATCGTGTGGGGGTTCAGCGGCGTCAGCACGATCGCATCGAGCGTCGGTTCCACGATGGGCCCGCCCGCCGACAGAGAATACGCGGTGGAGCCGGTGGGTGTGGCCACGATCAGCCCGTCCGCGGAGAACTCGCGCAGTAGATTGCCGCCCACCTCGACGCACATCGTCACCATCCGGGAGTAACCCGTGCTGTGGATGACGACGTCATTCAGCGCACTGAATGACTCGCTGGTGCTCCCCGATCGCGATACGTCGCAGCGGACGCGCATCCTGTTCTGCACCGCAAACGAGCCGCCGGTTATGAGATGCAGCACGCGATCCGGACTCGATTCGGCGAGGAATCCCAGCCGCCCGCACTTCAGCCCCACGATTGGCATCGCGTGATCGACGTAGCGCCGGGCGTACTTGAGAATGGTGCCGTCCCCGCCGATGGCCACCAGCAGGTCGCAGTCGCCGGGGATCCCCGCCCGCACGCCCTCGAACGAGGGCGCGAGAGCCTTGAGATCGTCATCGACGAAGACCTCGATGCCGGCGTCCGCGAGAGACGTGGCCATCTCCCGGACGATGGACTGCGCCTCCTCCTTCTCGAGATTGGCCGCGATGCCGACGCGCATGATCTTCCCCGTCATCATGGCCCGCACCCTCCGGTTCGGCCGCCCGAGGCTCGCTTCACGAGGCGATCGAGCGGATCGCGCGGCGGCGGGCGGTGAGCGCTTCCTCCGCCTGGCGCGCGATCCCCTCCGCCGAAAGTCCCAGTTCGTCCAGCAGCCCGTCGCGATCACCGTGGTCGATGAAACGGTCCGGTATCCCGAGATTGCGCACGAACGTGCTGTCGTAGTGCCGCTCGACCCAGTACTCGTTCACGGCCGATCCAAATCCACCCACGAGCGCGTTGTCTTCCACCGTGATGATGAGCGCGTCGCCAGCCGCAAGCTGGTCGAGCACTCCGGTGTCGAGCGGCTTCACGAAGCGCGCATTCACCACGCCGGTGTCGATGCCCCGCTTGCGCATCGCTTCCGCCGCGGCCACGCAGGGGGCCACCATGGCGCCGATGGCCAGGAACACGACCTCGCGGCCGGTGGAAAGGACCTCCGCGCTCCCGATCGGGATCTCGCGCAGTTCCGCGTCGATGGGAACACCCAGGCCTTCGCCGCGCGGAAAGCGCAGCGCGATGGGACCCCGGTCGTAGGAAACGGCGGTCTTGACCATGTGCCTGAGCTCGTTCTCGTCCTTCGGCGCCATGATCACGAAGTTGGGCACCATGCGCAGATAACTGAGATCGAAGGTTCCGTGGTGGGTGGCGCCGTCCTCACCGACGAGTCCGCCGCGGTCCATCACGAAGCGAACGGGGAGATTCTGGATGGCGACGTCGTGGATGACCTGGTCGAAGGCGCGCTGCAGGAAGGTCGAGTAGATGGTCACCATCGGGATCATGCCCCGTGTCGCCAGCCCGGCGGCGAACGTCACGCCGTGTTGCTCCGCTATGCCGACGTCGAACAGCCGCTCCGGGATCTCCCGCGCGAACTCCGTGAGCCCCGTGTTGTCGGGCATCGCAGCCGTGATCGCAACGATACGCTTGTCGCTTCGGGCCATGTCGAGAATCGTCTTCCCGTACGTGCCCGTGTAGGACGGGTTGCCCTTCCGCGCCGGCGTGTCGCCCGGCACCTTGTCGTAGCGCGTGACCCCGTGCGCGCAGAACGGATCGTTCTCCGTGAAGTGATAGCCCTTCCCCTTCTGCGTGATGGCGTGGACGAGGATGGGGCCGTTGAGGCCCTTGATGTGCTGGAAGGTCTCGACCAGGAACTCGACGTTGTGCCCGTCGATCGGGCCGAAGTAGCGGAAGCCCAGTTCTTCGAAGATCACGCCCGGGACCACGAGGGTCTTGATGCTCTCCTTGATCTTCCGCGCAATGCGGCGCGCCTTCCCCCCGCCCCGCGGCAGGTGTCCCAGCAGATCCCACACATCGGCCTGGAGGTGGTTGTACAGCTTTCCGGAGGTGATCTTGGTGAGGTACTTGTGGAGCGCACCCACGTTGGGCGAGATCGACATCCGGTTGTCGTTCAGAACGACGATCAGATCCTTCTTGAGGACGCCCGCGTTGTTCATGGCTTCGAAGGCCATTCCGCCGGTGAGTGCGCCGTCGCCGACGACCGCCACCACCCTGAAGTCCTCGTTGTTGAGATCACGCGCGATGGCCATGCCGAGGGCGGCGCTGATCGCCGTGCTCGCGTGGGCGACCCCGAAGGTGTCGTACTCGCTCTCTTCCCGCTTCGGGAAGCCGCTGAGACCGTGGCGCTGGCGAAGCGTATCGAACCGGTCGCGGCGTCCGGTGATCATCTTGTGACCGTAGGCCTGGTGGCCCACGTCCCACACGATCTGGTCGCGCGGCGCGTCGAACACGTAGTGGAGCGCCAGCGTCAACTCAACCGCGCCCAGGCTGGCACCGAGATGTCCACCCGTCTTGCCGACGCGGCTCAGGATCTCGTCCCGGAGTTCACGCGCGAGTCCCGGCAGTTCTTGCACGGAAACACCCTTGAGGTCGGAGGGGTAGTTGATGCGATCGAGAATGCTCATTGCTTACGCCTTCCAGTGTCAGCCGACCACGAGCGCCATTGCCACGCCGATCGCCGTACCGGCCAGTACATCCAGAACCGAGTACGACAGGGGCCGCCGGCCCGGCTTCGTCGCGCCCGGCCGCAGTTTCTGGACGATCAGATCCACCATCTCGGCCTGCCGGGACGCGGCGTGCTTCACGTTCCACATGTCGACGGTGACGAGTGCGGTGAAGCAGGTAACCACGCCGAACTCGATCGAACGAAAACCCAGCTCCCCGCCGACCGCCACCGTCAGAGCCGCGAAACCCGCGCTGTGCATGTTGGGGGCGCCATCGGGCACGAGCAGCCGGCGGAAGTTTATCCGCTTTTCGAGCAGGAGGAAAGACACGACTTTGACGCTCTGCGCGGTCAGGCCACCGACGATGCCGATGATGAGCGGACGCGCAATCGTTACATCCAGCATGTCGACCATCTCACGAGGACCGGCCCACGAAGAACGCCAGCAGGGACGCGAGCGGCCTTTCGGCCGCCTCCGGCAGCATCGCGAGGGCCGCGTCGATCCGGCACTCCAACTCCTCCCGCGCGGCGGCCACACCCGCCACGGAGGGAAACGTCAGTTTCCCATCGTTTACATCCTTGCCCGG
>CAZPUV010000246.1:0-4374 GCA_964589805.1 uncultured bacterium
GTCCTTGAACGGGTCGCCCACGGTGTCGCCCACCACGGCCGCCTTGTGCGCGTCGGAGCCCTTGCCCCCGTGGGCACCGGCCTCGATGTGCTTCTTGGCGTTGTCCCACGCGCCGCCCGCGTTGGCCATGAAGATGGCCACGAGTACGCCGGTCGCGGTGGCGCCGGCCAGGAAGCCGCCCAGCGCTTCGGCGCCCAGACCGAACCCGATGATGAGGGGTGCTGTCACGGCCAGCATGCCGGGCAGGATCATCTCCTTGAGCGCGCCCTGGGTCGCGATGGTGATGCACGTCTGCACGTCCGGCTCCGCCTTGCCTTCCATGAGTCCCTTGATCTCACGGAACTGGCGCCGGATCTCGATCACCATCTTGTTGGCCGCGCGGCCCACCGCCTCCATCGTGAGAGCGGCGATTAGGAACGGAACCATGGCGCCGAGCAGGAGCCCGATCACCGTGGTGGCGTTGGTGAGGTTGATCGCCTCGAGGCCCACCGTGTGCTGATAGGCGGAGAAGAGTGCGAGCGCGGTGAGCGCGGCACTTCCGATCGCGAACCCCTTGCCGATGGCGGCGGTGGTGTTGCCGATCGAATCGAGCCTGTCGGTCACCTTGCGCACGTTCTCTCCCGCGTGGCTCATCTCGGCGATACCGCCCGCGTTGTCCGCGATCGGGCCGTAGGAATCCGTGGACATCACGATGCCGATGGTCGACAGCATCCCGACGCCGGCGATGGCGATGCCGTAGAGGCCCAGCATCTCGTGCGAAATCCAGATGGCGGCTGCGATGGTCATCACGGGAGCGACGGTGCTCTTGAAACCGACCGCGAGCCCGGTGATGATGTTCGTCGCCGCGCCGCCCGAAGCACTCGAGTCCGCGATGGCCAGGACCGGCTTCTTCGCGGTGTAGTACTCGGTCTCCAGCGCGATGACGAGACCGCACACGAGGCCGACGATGACGGACCAGTACACGTTCATGTCGCCCGTGACGGCCTGGTTGATGAAGTAGGCGCCCACGATGAAGAAGATCGCCGTCGTGTAGGTGGACCAGTTCAGCGCCGCCATCGGATTCATCTTCTTGTAGAGGTTCATCGACCAGATGCCGATGATGGAGGAGACGAGGCCCACGGCGATGAGGGCGATGGGCGCGACCATGTACGGCAGCGGATTGTCGAATGTCGACGCGATCGCGAGCGAGGCGATCACCGAGCCCACGTACGACTCGAACAGGTCCGCGCCCATGCCGGCCACGTCGCCCACGTTGTCGCCCACGTTGTCCGCGATGACGCCGGGGTTGCGGGGGTCGTCCTCGGGGATGCCCGCCTCGACCTTGCCCACGAGATCGCTGCCGACGTCGGCGCTCTTGGTGTAGATGCCGCCGCCGACGCGCGCGAAGAGCGCGATGCTCGACGCACCCATGGCGAAACCGTTGATGACGATCGGCGCGTTCACGGGGTCACCCTTGAGCAGGATGAACGCGACGCCGAGGCCGATGAGGCCGAGCGAAGCGACCGTGAGTCCCATCACGGAGCCGCCGAGGAACGCGATGGCGAGCGCCGCCGGGGCGCCGCCTTCCTTGGCCGCCCAGCACGTGCGCGGCGCGCAGCGGGTGGAGGCTTCCATCCCGTACCAGCCGGCAGCCATCGAGCACAGCGCGCCGCCCAGGTAGGCGATGCCGGTCTTGATACCGAGGACGAACGTCAGCGCGAGAAACACGATCACCATGAAACCGGCGATGATGGTGTACTCGCGTTTGAGGAACGTCATCGCGCCGAGGTGGATGCGCCCGCCGATCTTCTGCATGGTTTCGTTGCCGGCGGAATGGCGGTTCATCGCCACGTAGTTCACCGTGGCCATCGCCATCCCGAACACCCCCAGCCAGGGGATGACGAGCAGCATGGTGTCGAGCATGAAAGATGCCTCCTTGAACGAGTTACAGCCTGTGCGTTCCGTACCGCGGACCGCGGGCGTGGATTCAGTTCGTTTCCGTGAGCGTTATTGACGCGAGAAGGTGTGACGTGGCGTCGATGTGAACGCGTCGGATCCCCGGTCCGGCACAACATGGCCGCGCGAACACGCGCGACGGCGCCGGACTTGTCGGGGGAGTGTATCGGAGAGGCCGGCGCCGGTCAAGGCCGAAGGCGCCCCGCAACAGCATGTGGGGGTTGGGGTTGCGAGGGGTGGGGTCGACGAGAAAGGGCGCCCGCGGGGGCGCCCTTTCTTCCCGGATGGCTCCGTAGAACGTCTCTAGGAAGACTGCTTCCTGCCCTCGACTCCGATCTCGATGTACACGGTCTCGTCGACGAGCACGCCGCCCGCCTCGAGCGCCTGGTTCCACTTCGCGCCGAAGTCCATGCGGTTGATCTGGAGACTCGCGTCGGCGCCGATGACCTGGTTGCCCCATGGATCCTTGGCCGGACCGCTCAGCGTGAACGGCATCTCCACTTCGCGGGTCACCCCGCGGATGGTGAGATCACCGGTCGCCACCCACTGGTCGCCCTTCTTCGCCACCTTCTTGCTCTTGAAGGTGATGGTCGGGTGATTGGCGACGTCCAGGAAGTCGGGGCTCCTGAGATGTCCGTCCCGCTTCTCGTTGCGGGTCGTGATGCTCGACGCGTCGATCGCGACCTCGACGGTCGAGTTCTCCATCTTCGCCGGGTCCAGCTTGATGATTCCAGATACCTTCTCGAAGGTCCCCTTGACGTTCGTCACCATCATGTGACGGACCTTGAACGTGACCGACGTGTGCGCCGGGTCGATGTCGTAGACATCCTGCGCCCGCGCGGTCGGGGCGATCATGAGTGCGGCCAGCGCGAAGAGGCCGGCGATGCGTCGAATGTGCATGTGAACGAGTCCTCCGTGTGTTTGGATCCGGTCGGGAAGTTTCAGGACCGCAAAATAATCACGGGCGGTGGGGAAGTCAAACGCGCCGCTTGCGGGAAGAGGGTCCGCGAACCCTCTTCTTCGCGGCCTGCGCGGAGCGGGGGACCCCCGGTTCCCGCAACAGGCTGAGGAACTTGTGGTTTGCCTTCGGGAACGCGTAGCGGCCCGTTTCCTCGAGGAGTATCCACCGGTGATCGGTGGGGCCGTTCAAACGCACCCGGCCGCCGGTGTAGCGGCACCGGAACACCTCGATCTCGACGCGCAGATGGGTGTAGGCGTGCTTCACCCGCGCCACGCGCTCGCCCACCTCCACGTCGAGGTTCACCTCTTCCCGGATCTCACGGCGGCACGCGTCCTCGGCCGATTCCTCCGCGCCGATCTTCCCGCCGGGGAACTCCCAGAGTCCGCCGAGCATGCCCGACTCGCCGCGCCGGGTGATCAGCACGCGACCGTTCCGGTCCACGACGCCGACGGCGATCCGCTGTGTCGGTACCGCGCGGCGCGGGTCGCGGCGCGGAAACGCCTCCGGCGTGCCGGCGGCGAACGCGGCGCACCCGCCCGACACCGGGCAGGCACCGCACAGCGGCCCGCCGGGACGACACACCGTGGCCCCGAGTTCCATCAGCGCCTGGTTGAAGTCTCCCGGGTGATCGCGGTCGAGCAGATCCCCGGCGATCTCGCGGACCCGGCGGGCTCCGGCCGGCCGGTCGATCGACGCGTCGATCGCGAACATGCGTGCGACGACGCGCTTGACGTTTCCGTCCACCACCGCGAGCGGCGCGTCGAACGCGATGCTGCAGACCGCCGCGCGGATGTAGTCACCCACCCCGCGCAGCGAACCGAACTCCTCCGGATCGCGCGGCACCGTCCCGCCGAACCGGGCCTCGACGTCGCGCGCGGCGGCGTGGAGGTTGCGCGCGCGCGCGTAGTAGCCGAGCCCTTCCCACGCCTTGAGGACGTCGTCGGTCTCCGCCCGTGCCAGCGCGGCGAGATCGGGGAATCGGGCCAGGAAGCGTTCGTAGTACGGAACGACCGTCGCCACCTGCGTCTGCTGGAGCATGACCTCCGATACCCAGATGCGGTAGGGATCACGCGTGCGCCGCCACGGCAGGTCACGGCGGGATCGCCGGTACCAGGCGAGCAGGTTTTTCGCTATCTTCCGGTCATGAGGTTCTTGTGTTGAGGTCATGGCATTCCCTGAAGCCAGCGAGGCGCATCGCCTTCGTCACGGCGTTGACGCTCGCGGGAGCGTGCGAGTTCTCCGACACGAACGTCGACGAGACGAAGATCGAGCGCATCGTCATCACCGATCAGGACGGCCGCCACTGGGACGTCACCCAGGCCGTCGTTCGGTACGGGTTCGACCCGGGGGGATTCCTCTTCGGCATCGGTGCCTCGAAACTGTCTCCATTCGTGTCGCCCCGCATGGCCGCGCCGGGGGACTCCGGCTATCCCGACCCGGCCGACGGATTCACGGTGGTCGGCGTCGCGGGCCCGTCC